>JAGCMG010000064.1 GCA_017646555.1 Clostridia bacterium
ATATGGCGAATTACAAATCGTAACGGCTGCAACAAACATGTTTGAAGGCGCGCTCGTTCCTGTTGCGCTTGACGGATCAACGCTTTTTAGCGGTGATAAAATTCATAACGGCAAACTTCGTGGCGTTGAATCACAAGGTATGTTTTGTTCAGGCGAAGAATTAGGTATTAACGACGATTTTTATCCTGGCGCAAGCGTTAACGGTATTTTAATTTTTAACGAAGATTATCCACTTGGTGAAGAAGTTAAGACCGTTTTAGGCATTGAAGACGTTATTTTTGATATCAACGTTACTGCTAACCGTCCTGACTGCAATTCTATTTTAGGTATCGCAAGGGAAGTTGGTGCCGTTTTAAATAAAAAGGTTAAAGAACCTGACTTAACTTTCGTTGCTGACGAAAATCTTTCTACTAAAAACACTATAAAAGTTACTAATACTGCAAGTGACCTTTGCCCAAGATATATGGCTCATTTAGTTAAAGATATTAAAATCGGCGAATCACCATTATGGTTAAAACGTAGATTATTTTCAGCAGGTCTTCGTTCAATTAGCAATATCGTAGATATTACGAACTTTGTTTTACTTGAAATTGGTCAACCTATGCACGCGTTCGATTTAGCCGACTTAAACGGCGCAGAAATCAACGTTAGACGCGCTGTTGACGGTGAAAAAATCGTTACACTTGATGAAAAAGAATTCGATTTAACTAATAATAACCTTGTGATTTGTGACGCTGAAAAACCTGTTGCATTAGCAGGCGTTATGGGTGGTTTAAATAGTGAAATTAAAGAAACCACTAATAATATCGTATTTGAATGCGCTAAATTTGCAAGAGATAGTATTAGAAAAACTTCAAGAGCATTAGGGCAAAGAAGTGATTCTTCGTCAAGATACGAAAAGGGCATTGACGCTAACTCTGCAGAAGTAGGGTTAAAGCGTGCTCTTAACTTGATTTATTCACTTAAAATCGGTACTATCGCCTGTGATAATTACGACCTATTATTTGAAAAGATTGAAAACAAGGTTATTAAAACAACTATTGATAAAATTAACGGCGTATTAGGTATAACCGTTCCAACCGAAGTTATCATTGATACATTGCAAAGATTAAACTTTAAAGTTGTTGTTGACGGCAACGATATTACAGTAACTGCACCGTTATATCGTGACGATATTGAAGATTACCCTGATATTGCAGAAGAAGTTATTAGAGAATACGGCTATGAACATATTGAACCGACTTTACTTAAAACTTCGGCTATCACTATGGGTGGCTTTAATAAAGAACAACTTGAAATTGAAAACTTAAAAACCCTTTTAACTGGTTTTGGCTTTAATGAAATTATCACTTATTCGTTCGTTTCGGAAAAGGAATACGATACTTTCGGTTTTGATAAAACTAACGACGAATATCGTTTCATTAAAATCAAAAACCCGTTAGGCGAAGATTTATCGGTAATGAGAACTTCACTTTTACCGTCTATGTGTAGAATAATTGCAGGCAATATCACAAGGAAAAATCTATCGGGTAGACTTTTTGAGTTCGCTAAAATTTATAAACCGAAATCTTTACCACTTGTTGAATTACCGGAAGAAAAAGCAGTGTTATCATTAGGTTTATTTGGCGCTGACGAAGATTATTTTACCATTAAAGGCGTGGTTGAAGGTGTTTTAGATGCATTTGCGTTTGGTAAAAAAGTTAATTATGTTCCATGTGATTTAGCGTGCATGCACCCAGGTAGAAGCGCTTATATATTAATCGACGGTAAAAAAGTTGGTTATTTTGGCGAACTTATGCCGACTATTGCTTCCGATATGGACATTGATAAAAAGGTATACGTTGGCGAAATTTATTACGACGAATTAAGAAATTTCTTTGATGATAAAATCGTGTTTAAACCAATTTCTAAATTCCCAAGCATTGAAAGGGATTTAGCAGTAACGGTAACTGATGCAACTTCTTGGCAAGATATCGTTTCAGTAGTAGAAGAAGTTGGCGGTAACCTTTTAGAAAGCGTTAAACTTTTCGACGTATATAAGGGCGACCAAATTGAAAGTGGCAAAAAGAGTGTTGCGTTCAACTTATTATTTAGCGCTAACGACAGAACTTTAAGCGTTGAAGAAATTGACGCAAAAATAGCAAAAATCTTAAAAGTATTGCGTGAAAAATTAAACGCTGAATTAAGATAAATAAAAAATATTAAAAAACGGAAGAAATCTTCCGTTTTTTCTTTGAAAAATTATAAAAATATAGTATTATTATAATATAAAGACTATGATAACAGCAAAAACCTTAAAAGCGCTTGAATTCGATAAGATTTTAAAAGCAGTTTCTTCGCACGCGTCACTTGACGAATCTAAGGAAATTATTTTAAATCTTTCGCCATTAGAAACGGTTGAAGATGTTAAACTAAGCGTTAAAAAAACTGAAGAAGCGTATAAGTTATTATTTACGCATAACGCAAATAAAGTTCCGTATTGCGCAAGCATTACGGACGCTTTAACGCGCGCAGAAAAAGGTTCAACCTTATCAATGGGTGAACTTTTAGAAGTTGCGTCAAACTTACAGTCGGCACGTATTGTTAAAAACAATATCAAAAGCATAACCGATAGTGAAATCGTTTATTTAAGGGAATTTGCTAACAATTTATTTGAACATCAAATTTTTGAAAAGGAAATAACTTCAAAAATCCTTTCGGAAGACAGTATGAGTGATACTGCATCACCTCGTCTTGCGTCGATTAGAAAAAGAATTCGCGAACTCAATATTAAAATTAGGGACAAACTTAATTCGTATATTAGGGGGTCGAATAAATATTTACAAGATAACGTTGTGACTATGCGTATGAACCGTTACGTTATTCCTGTAAAAAGTGAATATAAAGGTATGGTAAAAGGGTTTGTTCATGACCAATCGTCGTCAGGCTCAACCGTTTTTATTGAACCTGAACAAGTTATTGAATATAACAATGAACTAAAAACTGCTTATATTGACGAAAGCGCTGAAATTTATCGTATTTTACAAGAATTAACGACTTCGGTTGCAGGTATTTCAAAATCGCTTAGATGGAATAACGAACTTTTAACTGAAATAGATATTTCATACGCAAAAGCTGATTACGCATTAAAAACGCGTTCGTCGTTGCCAAGATTAAATACTAACGGTAATATTAATTTAAAAAGAGCGCGTCATCCGTTGATTGACGATAAAAAGGTTATACCTGTTAGCGCTTCGTTAGGGAAAGACTATAACTTTTTATTAGTTACAGGCCCAAACACGGGTGGTAAAACGGTTACCTTAAAAATAGTCGGGTTATTTACCGTAATGGCTTTATCGGGCTTATATATTCCTTGTGAAGAAGAAAGTGAAGTAGCGTTTTTTACTCAAATTTTCTGCGACATTGGTGATGAACAAAGTATCGAACAAAGTTTATCGACCTTTTCTTCGCATATGAAAAATATCGTTGAATTTTGCGAAAATTTGTCAAGTTCAACGCTTGTTTTACTTGACGAATTAGGCGCAGGCACCGACCCTGACGAAGGTAGCGCGCTTGCATTAGCCGTAATTGAAAAACTTTTAGATAATAACGCTTACGGTATTATTACAACCCACTATTCGCGCTTAAAAGAGTTTGCGTTTACCGATAAACGCATTGAAAATGCATCAATGGACTTTGATATTAAAACTTTGCGACCGGTTTATAAACTTAATATCGGTATACCGGGTAGTTCAAACGCAATTGAAATTTCAAGGCGATTAGGTCTTAATGAAAGTATAGCAAAAAGGGCAACTGAACTTCTTTCGGATAATAAAATTTCTTTTGAAAAAATCCTTAAAAAAGCCGAAGAAACACGTCAACACGCTGAAAAACAAGCCGACGAAATAGAAAAAATTCGTCAAGATAAAATAAACGAACTTGAATTTATTAAAAAAGAGCGTGAAAGTGTTTCGGCTGAAAAAGAAAAAATTACTTCGCTTGCTAAACAACAAGTTAAGAAAATTGTTTCCGAACGACTTATGGAAGCAGAGGCGATTGTTAGTGAACTTGAAGAAATTTTCCGTTTAGCCGAACTTGAAGGCGGTGCTTTAATTAAAGCGCGTACTTTAAGAAATAAACTTGCTGACAGTAAGTATTTGGAAGAAGAATTGCCGTTAACACCGTATGAATTAAAGGCTATAGACCTTTCAAAATTATCTATCGGTGATAAAGTCTACGTCAAATCATTTAACGGTGAGGCGATAGTTAACGATATAAACCTTAAAAAAGGCAAAGTTGAAGTGCTTTTCGGTAGCATTAAAGCAACCGTTTTAGCAAACGATATTTTTAATCAAACCAAGCCTAAAAAAGAAAAAAATTCGCCAAAAATAAATAAATCAGTTATAAGGGAAGCCCCTAAAACCGAAATAAACATTTTAGGCTTAACAGTTGATGAGGGTGTTATTGAAGTTGAAAAATTTATTGACACAGCAATCGTCAACAATATTGAAGAAATAAGGATTGTACACGGCACGGGGACAGGTAAATTAAGAAACGGTATTAGGGAATACTTAAAAACTAATAAAAACGTTTCGGAATTTAGACAAGGTCGCTACGGCGAAGGTGAAGCCGGCGTTACCGTGGTAAAATTAAAATAGTATGAACGAGTTTTTTGAAGAAGTTGTTCCACTTGTGAATAACAAAAAAGCGCTAAAAAAACGTGCGATTTATAAGTATATTTCAATTATAGGCATAGTTTTTGCCATAATTGGTTTATTTATCGCGCCTGTAATTCCAACAAAAAATGGTATTTTTGATTGTTCAAATCCAATCAATTTACTTAACTATTTGTTTTTGTTTTTATATTTTGGAACTTTTATTTTTATCGCTGTGTTTTTTGGTAAAAAAAGCAATAAAACAATTTGCGAATACGATTATATTATTTCGGGTGATAATGTAGCGTTTACGGCAGTTTACAACGGTTCTTCGCGTAAAGTTTTAAATCGAGTTTCCCTAAAAAGTATATATAAATTAGGTAAAATTGATAGCGATTCTTATAAAAAAATTGTTGCTAACCCAATGGTTAAAACTTATGATTTTACCGTTAATGAAACCCCTTGTGAAAGTAAAAAGTTTTTCTATTTAGCGTATAAAAATTCACTTGAACACGCAGTATTACACGTTGAATGTGACGAAAAATTCATTATTGCAATTATTAAAAGCAACGGAAAAGACGTTGTTGAAGAAGGGTACGGTAAATGATTTATTTAGATAACGCTGCAACAACAAAACCGTCTAAAACGGCATTAAGTAATGCGGAAAAATTTAATGACGAATTATTTTTTAATCCATCTGCTTTATACGCTAACGGAATTTATAATAGTAGCGAAATAAAAAAGTCAAAAGATTATATTTTATCAAGTTTAGGCGCGCTTAATCACGAAGTGATTTTTAATTCTTGTGGCTCTGAAAGTGATAATCAAGCAATTTTTTGCGCCAAAAAGCGTGGCGTGTTTGTAACAAGTTTAGGGGAACACGCCGCCGTTTATCAATCGTTTTTAGCACTTAAAGATAAAGGTATTAAAACAGAATTTGTTCCGTTAACACCAAAAGGTGTAATCGACGAAGAATATTTATATAAAATCGTTAGAGAAAATAAAGATATTTCGTTTATTTCAATCGTTCACGTAAATAATGAAACAGGCGCGATAAACGATATAAATAAAATAGCAAAAACCGTCAAAAGTATCAATAAAGATATAGTTTTTCATAGTGACGGCGTTCAAGCGTATGGAAAATTATATTATAAACTATCGCCTGAAATTGATTTATATTCAATAAGCGCGCATAAAGTTAACGCATTAAAAGGAACGGGCGCGTTAATTAAGAAAAAAGGCTTAAATTTATCACCGTTAATTTATGGTGGTGGACAAGAAAACGGGTATAGAAGTGGTACTGAAAATATATTCGGTATTAAAGTTTTTGAGTTTGCGTCAAGAGAAAAGTTTGCTAATATTAAAGAAAACTATAAAAGAGTTTTAGAACTTAAAAAAGCGTTTTTATCGAACTTAAATTTAGAAAACTTTACGGTAATTTCTAATGAAAATTCTTCGCCATATATTTTAAGCGTTTCGGCAAACGGCCTTAAAGGTGAAGTTTTAACACACACGCTTGAAAAGGATGAAATTATTGTTGGTAATGGCTCAGCTTGCTCATCAAAACACCGTTTTAGTAGAGTTTTGTCGGCTATGGGCTATAATAACGAAGTTTTAGACGGGGTAGTTAGAATAAGTTTTTCGATAGATACCACTATGGACGAAGTTGTTTTTGCCTCACAAAAATTAAATTCAGCAGTAGAAAATCTTAAAAAAATAATGAAAGGTTAAGTATGGATAAAGTAATTATAATTCGTTTTTGCGAAATAGGTTTAAAAGGCAAAAACCGTAGATATTTTGAAAATATGTTAATAAGCAATATCAAACAATCATTAAAAGATATCGATTATACTTTTTTGGAACTTCATAATCGTTACGTTATTTCTGATTTTGACGAAATGGATTTTGATATTATTTGCGATAAACTTAAAAAAATCGCTGGTATTCATAATTTTTCCGTTGCAAGCGTTGCTAAAAACGATATCGACGACATAGAAAAAACAGTTTTATCGGTTGTTGCTGAAAAACAAGGCACTTTTAAGGTTGAAACTAACCGTGCTGAAAAGAATTTTCCAATGATTTCAACCGAAGTTTCACGCTATTTAGGTGGTAAAATTTTAGCAAACTACGCTAAAAACTTAAAAGTTAACGTTAAAAACCCTGATTTTATAGTAAACGTTGATATTCGTGAAGACGGACAAACTTTTATCTTTACTGATTCAATTAAAGGTATCGGGGGTATGCCTGTCGGCTCTGCTGGCCGTGGGTTATTATTGATTTCGGGTGGTATCGATAGTCCTGTTGCAGGCTATTTAACGGCTAAACGCGGGATGAGAATTGATGCATTACATTTCCAAAGTTTTCCATATACGGGGGAGGCTGCTAAGCAAAAAGTTATCGATTTAGCAAAAATCGTTTCAGAATATAACGGCGGTAGACTTAATCTTCACGTCGTTAGTTTTACAAAAATTCAAGAGGCAATCCACGAAAACTGCCCAGAATCCTTTATGATAACTATGATGCGCCGTTTTATGATGAGAATTGCTGAAAGATTATCTAAAAGAATAGGCGCACAAGCAATTATTACAGGTGAAAGTTTAGGTCAAGTTGCAAGCCAAACTATTGAAAGCATAACTTCATCAAACTCAGTAGTAACAATGCCTGTTTTACGTCCACTTATTATGATGGATAAAATCGACATTATCGACATTTCGGAAAAAATCGGCACTTATGAAACTTCAATTTTACCTTATGAAGACTGTTGCACGGTGTTTTTACCTAAATTCCCTGCAATTAAGCCCGACTTAAATAAAGTTTTAGATGCTGAAAGCAAACTTGACGTTGATGCTTTAATTAATGAAGCGATGGCTGATATCGAAATTATAAGATTATAATTATCGCCACCAATCTTTTGGAATATTTTCTTTAAATTCGGTCTTTATACTACCTAAACTCGTTTTTTGACCGTAAATTATTCCTTTTTTACTTTTATAATATGGCAATACCAAGTATTCGTAGAC
>JAGCMG010000065.1 GCA_017646555.1 Clostridia bacterium
ATAAACTTTACGTCGGTGATAATATTGTTATCGACTTTAATATACATACGCATAATATCGCCACATTTAACGTTACCAACTTCACCTATACCGTCGGCATTTTCTATCTCGCCAACGTTTCTTGGATTTTTGAAATGGTCCATTACTTCTTTACTGTATAACATGCACTCTTTCTCCTTTAATAAGTTCGTCCCATACTGGCGACATTTTTCTTAATCTTTCAACTATTTCAGGCACGACTTTAAGAACGTGTTCAACTTCTTCTACCGTGTTTTCATCAGAGAGTGAAAGTCTTAAACTACCGTGCGCAACTTCGTGAGGAAGACCTATTGCTAAAAGCACGTGGCTTGGGTCAAGCGAGCCTGAAGTACAAGCCGAACCCGAGGATGAGCATATACCTTCCATATCAAGCATTAAAAGTAAACTTTCACCTTCAATACCTTCAAAGCAAATATTTACGTTATTTGGAACGCGATTGATTAAATCGCCGTTTATTTTGCTATGCGGGATTTTTGAAAGCCCACTAATAAGCATATCGCGAAGTTCGGTTACTTTTTTAGTGTAGGTTGGTAAATTTTCAGTCGCATCTTTAAGAGCAACAGCCATCCCGACAATCCCTGCAAGGTTTTCCGTCCCTGCGCGCTTGCCTTTTTCTTGAGCGCCACCTTCAATAAGTGGACTTATTAAAACGCCTTTTTTAACGAACAACGCACCAACGCCTTTTGGCCCGTGGAATTTATGCGCCGAAAGCGAAAGCATATCGATATTCATTTCCTTAACGTCGATTGCAAGATGACCAACTGCTTGAACGGCGTCGGTATGAAAAACTACGCCCCTTTCACGACAAATTGCGCCGATTTCTTTAATAGGTTGAATAGTGCCGATTTCGTTATTAGCAAACATAATAGTAACTAACGCTGTCGTATCTTTTATTGCCGACTTTAAATCTTCCACTCTAACGATACCATTTTCGTAAACTGGTAAAAGCGTGATTTCAAACCCGTCTTTTTCAAGTTTTTTAAGGGTGTGAAGTACTGCGTGGTGTTCAAACGCCGTAGAAATTATGTGATTTTTGCCTTTCTTCTTAGCGCGATAAGCAACCGATAAAATTGCTTGGTTATCACTTTCAGAGCCACCCGAAGTAAAATAAATTTCGTTAGCGTTTGCGTTTAAGCAATCAGCAACGATTTGACGGCTTTCTTCAAGTTTTTCTTTGGCAATTTGACCAAACTCGTATAAACTTGAACAATTCCCGTAATATTCAGTAAAATAAGGTAACATTTCCTTAACCGCTTTACTACTCGTTTTGGTAGTAGCGGCATTGTCCATATAAACGAACATACTATCTCCTTTAATTGATTTACACGCTAATTTTACAACTTGTAAGCACACCTTGTCAACTACTTTAAAGCAATTCATACCAAAAAAGTGGGAAATACCCGTTTTTGTAATAATCGCCGTAAAAAATTGCTGTCTTTTTGGGAATTATTCTTAGATTTTATAATTTATTATAACGGTTAGTAAAAAAATTTAATTTAAAATAATAAGAAAAATGCTAACGATATTCATTTATCTAAAAAAAACGACAAAAAAAGATTTAAAAAAGCATTGATTTTATTAAAGATAAGTGATAAAATATATTACACAATGTATAATTATAGTTATAAGTGCCGAAAAAATTATACGGCACCACTTTAACAAGGTTATTCATTATTAAAGTTGGTATTAAGCAAAACGCTTAGTATAGTTTGTCGAAATAATAACCAAGGAGGTAAAAAAAGATGGCAAACAAAAAAACCACGAAGCGCGCAATTTTAGCTAGCGTTATTGCTATGGTATTATGCCTTGCAATGTTCGTCGGCACTACTTATGCGTGGTTCACGGATTCCGTAACCAGCACCGGAAACAAAATCGTAGCTGGTACGTTAAAGATTGACCTTGAATTGTATGATGTAGAAACTGATTCTTTCAATTCTATTAAAGACACTCAAGCTCCTATCTTTAATTATGACAATTGGGAACCTACTTATACGGACGTTAAAGTTCTTAAAATTGATAACGAAGGTTCCTTGGCACTCAAATGGTACGCAAAATTCGTATCTGATTACGAACTCAGCGCACTCGCAAACGTAATTCAAGTTTACGTTAACCCAACTGATGCTTTCGAATATCCAGCTGAAAGAAATGATATTTATTCATGGCAACATGTTGGTACCGTTAAAGACTTCGTTAACACTATTGAAACCACTACCTACGGCGTGCTCGCAGCTGGTGAATCAAAGTACCTCGGCATCGCATTAGTAATGGATGCTGAAGCTGGTAACGAATACCAAGGCATGAGCCTTGCTGGTAACTTCGATATCCTTATTCTTGCTACCCAAGTTACTGCTGAAACTGATATCTTTGATGACCAATATGATAAGGATGCAGAATTCGATGAATTCGTTGTAAGAAACGTTTCTACCGAAGCTCAACTTGCTGACGTATTAAGCGACACTACTAAGGAATCTCCTGTAGTTGTTAACTTAAAGTCAGACATTACCGTTAATACTACTATCAACGTTGTTGGTGACGTAACCATTAACATGGCTCAAAGCACTATGGAAGCAGCAACTGCTACTGTAAATCGTGCATTTGTAGTTACTGACAATTCTTCATTAACCATTAACAACATGGCTAATACTGACCCAATCGTAGTAGGTAACTGGGGCTTAGCAAAACTTTCTGGTGCAACCAACGCAAAGATTACCTTAAATGGTGGTAACTACGTTGCTAACACCGTTAATGGTTCATTCATTAGTGCTCAAGGTAACTGCAGTAACGTTGATATTACTCTTAACAACGTTACCTATACTGACCTTTCTAATGATGGTTACGCATTATATGTTACTACCCCTAACGTTGCTAACGTAATCGTTAACGGTGGTACTTATACCGCTCAATACGGCTTTGCTTATGCAGCAACTGGTCTTGCATCATTCAATGGTGTAACAGTTGTATCTAACGGCTTCTCTGCTATAGCACAATATGGTCAAGCAACTTTTGAAAATTGTACGTTTGTTACTGGTGATAGCGTAGTTCCTAGTCAAGGTACTCCAGGCGCTGGCGTTTGGGCTGCTTACGGCGCTAACGTTAAAGTTATTGGCTGTGACTTCCAAGGCACTGCTCAATATGCTGGCGGTCTCTTACCTGGTACCCTCAATCCTGATGGTTACTTAACCGTTACCGATTGCACTGGTAATGATAACTGGGTATTCTTCGGCGCTGCAACTGGTACCATGGTTATTGACGGTACCGAATACAACGCTTAATTGTTTCGGCAAATTAACTAAAATTTAGTATTTAACTAAAATTTATTTACCCCCTGCCCTTTTGGGTAGGGGGTAATTTTTTTGCTTTTATTATTTACCGTCATTATTTAAAAATTAAACTGGATTAGTTTTTATTTTTAATAATAAAAATCTTAACAACTATAAAACCCCGTAGCAACTGTTACGGGGTTTTATTATTATTTAATAATTAATTATTTATTATTTGTTATTATTCATTCATTAAATATTATCAAACGACTAACTAAATTTTACTCGTTTTTTCAGGAAAATCTATTTCGTTTATATCAAGTGGTAAATGGTAACACATTTCTTCAGCCATTTCATAATTGTTTGAAACAACTTGTGAAGGGCTCATTTTAAAATAAGTTCCTTCGGCTTCTGCCAAAAGGTTGTTATCAAAGTCGTAAATTTCACCTTTACACACGTACGCGCGCGCAGTATCCTTTATATAATACGCCCTTGCTTTTATTTTTTTATCGTACGGGGTTGGCTTACGATACTTCACCGTCATGGACATGGTTACTGCAAACTTGCTTAAATCGTCTTGCCCATTATCAGAATACCATAACACTCTACCCATAAGTTCGTCTAAAAGCGTTGCCACCATACCACCGTGAGTGCGTTCTGGGTAACTTTGATGGCACGCTTTGAATTCTACTATACTTGCAACGCTACCGTCTTCTAAATTATAAAATGGTGCTTTTAGCCCGAATTCGTTTTCCATTCCACATATAATACAATTTTTACTGTTGCCTTGTCTTGCTGTAACTTTCATAATTATTCCATAAATGTTTAAATAAGTTGTTGTTCGTTGATTATCAACTTAAATTGTAATCCCAACTTTTCAGCGGCTTTTCTACAAAGTAGCATTCTATCCAAAAAAATTTCAAAATAGTCCATAACCGAGCCGTAGCGCGTGTCTACGGTAAGTTTTAATTTTATTATAGTCTTCGCCTCGTTAATCTTTAAAATCGATTCCTTTGCTGAATAATTGACTCTATCGTGAATATCGGTCCCTGGGTTTTCTTGATTGCGAATTCTATTTCTTCTAACGTCGGCTTTATCGGCTAAAATAAGCGCCGCGGCAATAGGGCTTATCGGAACACCCGTACCCTCATCATGATTGCCGATAGCCGAAACTATAACCGCTATATCACTTGCATCAGCCCCTATATCGCTCAAAAGCGTAAACGCCATTAGCGCGCTACTATGACCGTGCCCCACTCTATTTACTATATTTCCTATATCGTGTAAATAACCCGCGGTTTTGCCTAAATCTACGTCCTTTTCGCTATACCCTAAAGTTTCTAAAATATAACCCGTAACGTCAGCAACAATTCCAGCGTGGGCAAAACTGTGTTCGGTAAATCCAAGCGCTTTTAATGAATCATCAGCGCATTTTATATAGGTCTTTACCTTTTCATTATCTCTAATTTTTTCGTACAACATATTTTCCCTTTATTATAATTCTATTAAGTTAAACGACGATGCGCGTATTAATCTATTAAACACGGCAAGTGATATTCCGTCTTTTTTAGGACAACGCGCGTACACGGTTTTTGCCTTAACTTCATCTATTTTTCGTAATGCTGAAAACAAACCGTGCGCTTGACTTTTTCCGTCGTTTTCTTTGCCGTAAGTTATGCACGGTAAATCGATTTCTTTTTCTTCACCGTCAAAAACCAAGCAGTACGCACCATCGCATTTTTTATTTTTTACATAATTTTTGAACTTTTCAAAACTGCCGTCAAGTAAATACATATTAGCATTAGGCGCGTAGTGTTTATATTTCATACCAGGCGACTCCGCCTTTTCGTCAGACTTTAATCCTTTAATGACGGCAGGTGAAATTTCAACTTTTTTATTAAGCGCATCTTCTAAATCGGCTTTAGTTATTACGCCCGGTCTTAAAATAATCGGCGTTTCATTTAATAGCGACACTACCGTTGATTCAACGCCTGCCATTGATTCGCCACCATCAACTATAAGTGGAAGTCTGCCCACCATATCTTCATAAACGGCCTTTGCTGTAGTAGGACTTGGTTTACCTGAAATATTAGCCGACGGCGCTGCAAACGGAACACCACTTTTAATAATAAGTTCCCTTGCAAATTCGTCGTTCGGCATTCTTACGCCTACGCTATCAAGCCCTGCCGTCGTAACAGGTGAAACCTTTTGACTCTTTTTTAAAACCATGGTAAGTGGCCCCGGCCAAAATTTTAACGCTAAAGTATACGCGTCATCGGGAACGGATACGGCGACTTCGTCAAGTTCACTAATAGACGCAATATGTACGATTAAAGGATTATCTTGTGGTCTACCTTTTGCCGTGAATATCTTTTTTATCGCTTCACCGTCGTATGCGTTACCTGCTATTCCATACACCGTTTCCGTTGGAACTGCTACGATATCGCCGTTTTTTATTAAGTTTGACGCTTCAATAAGCGCCTCATTTCCTGCTTTTAGTAATTTAGTTTCCATATTGATTAGTATATCATAACTATAAGATTTATTCAACTTATTTTAATTTATCTTACTGTTTCTTTAATCAATTTTATTG
>JAGCMG010000066.1 GCA_017646555.1 Clostridia bacterium
AAACTGGCGAAAAAATCCAACTTGAACCAAGCGTTACACCTATCTTTAAATTCGGTAAAGCGTATAAAGACAGTTTTAACAACTAATTGAAAAAAAGAATTAAGAAGTCAACTTCTTTTTCGTTATTTTTCTCACTTTACAAAAAGACCGCGTAAATGCGGTCTTTTTGCTTTGCTATTTATTTTTCTTTCTTAAAGGTTTGACCTAAAAACTCAATTCTTCGGTATTGATATTGACCCGACGAAAATTGTACGCCATATTAGCGTCGCCCGCGGGTAGATTTGCTAAATTATCAGCCCCCGTGGTTATTTGACCTAAACCTATATCCATAGTTGCGCCGTCGCCAAGACCTGCGCCAGCAGTTGACGAATAACTTGCAGAAATATATTTCCGTTGAAAATAAAAAATCCGACTTTTCAGTCGGAATTTTTTTACTTAAATAAATCGGCTATAAAATATGCGTGAGTGTAAGCGCATTCGCCGTGTTTATCAACGGCGGTTATTCTAAAATAACAATCGTCGTCTTTTACCGTAAAGGTTGCCGTGTTTATAGTCTTGCCTTTTTCGGCGTGAACGGCGCACGCGCGAACTTTACCCGTTGAAAATCTTATAGTTTTAACGCCCGAAGTTTTTACGGTTAACTTATGGTCTTCTAAATAAATTGCTTTTATCTGTGGACCCGTTGATGCGTAAAATTGTCCGTTTTTTAACGATTTTGCGATACTTTCGTAATCTAATTTATCGGCTTTTATTTGCACGAACCCACCACCGTAATCTTCTTTAAAGTTATGATTATCGTCGGCGCAAACGGCGTAAACACGATTGCCACGTCTTATTATATCGTCGTATTCGCGTTCGCATTTTTCCGGATACCCGTCGTAAAGTGATGCGTAATTTACCACTTCCATAGCGTTCATCCCTTTATAGTTTGAATAATCGCTATAATCTTCACACGACCAAATAGGGTGATTGTAGGTCACGAAAAAGTTAGCATCCCTACCCTTTTTTATCATATCGTTAATGCACTCTGGCGAATATTTACGCTCGTAATCGGGTAAAGTTTCGTTAAACGAAACCTTGTCGCGCCATTTTATTGCGTTGCCAAATTGATATTTTTCCCTATGCCAGCACACTTGATTTTTTATATCTTTATCAAGTGCGACAAAACATAAGTGACAGCGCTTTTTCTCCGTCGTTATAGGGTGGCGCTTATCGTCGTCTATTTCTACTTCAAACCCGTTTAACGCTAAAAAGTTTTCGTCCGTTAAGTCGTTATGTGGAATAAAAACGTCGTGGTCGGTAAACGCAACGATTGAATAGCCTAAACTTTTATAAAGTTCTTTTAACTCGTTTGGTGTTAACTTGCCATCGGAAATATTTGAGTGACAATGTAAGTTGGCTTTATAAAATTTGCCAGTCTTTTTAATTAAGTATTTTTTCATAGCCGTTCCTGTTTAGTTACTAAATATATCTTACTACCAATACCGATTTTGTCAAGTGGTTTTTAAATTTTTATTGCCACGTGGTCAACTTTTACCATACCGTTCCAATTAAAAACGCCCCCTTTATTAAGGGGGCGTCTTTTTTACCAATCTTCTTTTATATAGCGCGACGGTTGTTTTACGTCGTCGTAAAAATCCATATATTTTTGCTTATCGGTTAAATTTCTTTCGTGTTCTTCAAGTTCTTCTTCTGGAATAACGCCGTCGTCGTCAAGCGTATCGCTTAACTTCATAAGGTCTAACATTGACATAATTTTTCCTCACTAAAAGTTTCTTCACTTTTAGATAAAAATGCCTTGGTTCTTTCCGATTTAGGATTGCAAAAAATCTCATCCGGCGAGCCGATTTCTTCAACAACGCCATCTGCCATAAACATTACTTTATCGGAAACGTTTTTAGCAAACTCCATTTCGTGCGTTACGATTATCATCGTGTGATTATCTTCTGCCAAATTTTTTATAACCTTTAACACTTCGCCTGTAAGTTCTGGGTCTAATGCCGAAGTAGGCTCGTCAAAGCACAAAATATCAGGTTTTAACGCAAGCGCGCGCGCTATTGCCACACGTTGTTGCTGACCACCTGAAAGTTCACACGGGTAGTTTTGCATTTTATCGGCTAAACCTACTTTTTCAAGTATTTGTTTGCCGATAAGTTCGTTTTCCTTCTTTTTTTCTTTCATTAATTTTTTGCGGGCAAAGAATTTTACCTTTTGCTCTTTCAACTCGTTTTCAGCACGCACGTTTAACGCAAGCGTTACGTTTTCAAGCGCGTTGTATTGTGGAAAAAGGTTAAAGTTTTGAAAAACCATGCCGAAAGTTAAACCGCTATTAACGACTTTTTCAGCACCCGAAAGTGGTGGGAAAATTTGTTCGCCGTCAACGGTAATCGTGCCACTATCAGGTGTTTCTAAAAAATTAAGGCACCTTAAAAAAGTCGTCTTACCGTTACCAGATGAGCCGATTATAGATAAAACTTCACCTTTATTTAGTTCAAGGTCAACGCCTTTTAAAACTTCGGTCTTGCCGAAACTTTTTTTAACGTCTTTTACACTTAAATACGCCATATCACACCTTATAGTAAGAAAGTTTCTTTTCAAGCCAGTTAAAGAGTAACGTTAACGCGCCAACGAAAATTAAATAGAACGCGCCCGCGTAGAATATCGGCCATATAAGACCGTTGGTTAACATAAAAGTTTTACCTTCAAACATGAGTTCTACTACACCGATAGTGTTTGCAAGCGAAGTATCTTTAACAAGAGTGATAATTTCGTTACTCATTGGCGGAATTATACGCTTTACTACTTGCATTAAAACAACTTTGAAAAAAGTTTGTGACTTAGTTAAGCCTAAAACTTGGCAAGCCTCATACTGACCTTTTGATATGCTTTCAATACCACCGCGGTAAATTTCCGAAAAATACGCTGCGTAATTGATTATAAACGCTACTAACGCTGCTAAAAAACGAGTGCTTATAGTATCGTCAAACCATTTCCAACCAGTGTTCATCATTGGCCAAGTAAATAAATTTAATAACCCTGGCAAGTAGAACACGACGAAAATTTGTAGCATTAACGGCGTTCCGCGCAATACCCAAACTATGCCCTGCATTAAATATTTAAGCGGTTTAAATTTAGACATTGAACCAAACGCTATTATAAGCCCTAAAGGCAACGCTAAAATTAGCGTGAGTAAGAATAGCAAAAACGAAGTGAAAAATCCGTTTGCAAGTGTTGATGTTACTTCTAAAAACAATTTATTTTCTACCTTTTGTAAATTTTATGCGCCAAGTGCGTCGGTATTAAGACATACTTGATATTTTTCAGCAAGAGTAGTCATAGTGCCGTCAGCATATTTTGCTTTTAAGAAAGCATCGAGTTTTGCTTTAAGGTCACTACCTTTTCTTAAACCTACTGCGAAAATTTCATCACCATAACTTACGCCTGAAACGATTTTAAGACCACTATAGCTCCCTTTACCAACTACGCTTTGAGCCATCGTGATATCTACGATTGCTACGTCGGAATTTCCTGCTGCAACTTCAGTTAAAGCGTCTACTTGAGCAGTTACTCTTGCTACGTTGCTTGCTCCTTCAGCCGTGATTACGGTGTCGCCTGCCGAGCCGTTTTCTACTGCTACGCGTGCATTTTTGATTTGTTCTTTCGTGGTGATTGAACTATCGGTTTTAACTACTGCTACTTGTGCATTCTTTGCATACGAAACTGAAAAATCAATTTGCTTGCCAAGTTCAGTACTTGCAGTCATACCGTTCCAAACGAGGTCGATTTGCTTAGAGTTAAGTTCGATAACTTTTTGTGACCAAGTAATGATTACGAATTGACAACTTACACCTAATTGTTGTGCGAACGCTCTTGCAAGTTCCGCATCAAAACCAGTCCAGTCATTAGTCTCAGGATCGATATAATCCATTGGTTCATAAATGGTAATGCCTACTACTAATTTGCCGTTTTCTTTAACACGGTCTAAATCAGAGTCACCACAACCAATTGCCATTACGGAAAGCATCATTGCTAATGCTAACGCTAATACTTTGATTAATTTTTTCATACTTTTCTCCTCTTTAACGCTTTAATGCGCTAAAATTGTTTTTTCATTTTATATTATACTTTATATTTTCTAATAAGTCAAAGTTTTACGCGCGTATCTTTTGCTTTTTTGCGTTTAATATTGCTTTTATTAGCCATTTTTGATATACTCTAATTATCAAAGTTAGGAGTTTATTATGATACTTTCAATCGGTGAAATTTTAACTGATATTAACAACACTTCTTCTAACGAATACGCTTGCTTTGCTGGTGGCGCGCCATTTAACGTTGCCGTTAACGCTAAGCGCGCTGGC
>JAGCMG010000067.1 GCA_017646555.1 Clostridia bacterium
AATATTGTAAAATACTAGTAATAAGGAGATATTATGTCAGTTAAAACTAATAACGTTTACGGTAGAATTTCAATTTCAAATGCAACCATTGCTAAATTCGTTTCGCACGTCGGAATGGATTCTTATGGTATTGTTGAATTTGCCGAATTCGGCTTTTTAGATAAAATTGCTGGCATTTTTAAGCCACATTCCATTACTAAAGGTGTTAAAGTAAGTGCTGTCGGTGATAGAATTGGCATTGACGTTTATATCGTTGCTAAATACGGTGTTTCTATCAGAGCCGTTGCTGAAGCGTTAAAGGAATCTATCAAATATAAAGTTGAAAAATTCTCTGGTATGCTCGTTGGTCACGTTAACGTTAATATTATCGACGTTAGAAAATAATTCTCCTTAATTTATAACTTTAAACATAAGGATTTTATATATATGCAAAAATTAATAAACGGGGCAACTTTTAAGTCAATCGTTTTGACTGCGGGTAAGTTATTTGAAATTAACCGTCAAGCGATTGATGCTTTGAACGTTTTTCCAGTTCCTGATGGCGATACTGGTACGAATATGTGTTTTACTATGCAGTCGGCTGTTAAATCAGTTATGGCTTGCGGTTCTAATAATTTATCAGACGTTGCAGATGCCGCTTCTAAGGGCGCGCTTCGTGGGGCAAGGGGTAATTCAGGCGTTATTTTATCACAAGTAATGCGTGGCCTTTGCAGTGTTATTAGAGATTATGCTGAAGTTGATACTTCAAAGTTTGCAAAAGCGCTTAAAAGTGCTGCTGAAGTTGCGTACGGTGCCGTGTCTGTACCAAAAGAAGGTACCATTTTAACCGTTATTAGAATGATTTCTGAACACGCACACTCAATTTGCTTGAAAAAGAAGGATTTTGAGTCTTTCTTTGCTGATATTATTGAAAAGGGTCATGAAGCCGTTGAAATTACGCCTACACTTTTACCAGTTCTTAAAAAAGCAGGCGTTGTAGACGCTGGTGGTAAAGGCCTTATGTGCTTGTTTGAAGCGATGTATAAAGTTATTATCGGCGAAACCGTTGATGATGCTACTTTGCCAAAAGAACAAGAACAAGTTGCTGTTGAAGCGTCAATGGAACATGCTGATATTATGTCGCTTGGTAACATTGAATTTGCTTATTGTACGGAATTTTTCATCATAAATATTAAGAAAAAGACAACTTTAGCCGATATCGAAAAACTTAGGGAAAGCCTAATGCATTTAGGTGATTGCGTTATCGTTATCGGGGATTTAGAACTTATTAAAGTTCACGTTCATACTAATAAACCTGGTAGAGCGCTTACACTTGCATTAGAACTTGGTGAACTTGATAAAGTTAATATTGATATTATGCTTGAACAAAACCGTGCTTTAAAGAAAAAACTTGAAGCAGAAAAGAAAGAAATTGGTATGCTTGCAATTTCTTCTGGTGACGGTATTTCGGCTATATTTAAAGATTTACTCGTTGACTCTTGTTTAGAGGGTGGTCAATCAATGAATCCGTCGGCAAGTGATATTGCTGACGCTGCTATGAGAATCAATGCAGATAACTTAATTGTGTTCCCTAATAACAAAAATATTATACTTGCAGCAGAGCAAGCAAAGAACCTTATTGAAAACAAAAAACTACACGTTATTCCGACCAAAAACATACCACAAGGTTTCGCTGCTGCTATGGCGTTTAGCCCTGAAGTTTCGGTTGAAGAAAATAAGGCTAACATGATTCACTCATTAGACGCTGTAACCGTTGCTCAAATTACTTACGCCGTTAAAAATACTAAAATGGACGGCTTTGATATTAAAGAAAAAGATATCATAGGTGTTGATAATAAAAAGATTTTAGCCAAGGGTAAAGACGTTTCTAAAGTAGCTGTTCAAATGATTGAAAAGCTTCGTAGAAGTGAAGAAATTATCACTCTTTACTACGGTGCTGACGTTAAGGAAGAAGATGCAGTTTCTCTTCAAGAAAAAATTCAAGACCTTTATCCTGATTGTGACGTTCAACTTAACTACGGTGGTCAACCAATTTATTACTATTATATTGCATTAGAATAAACTAAAAAGGGGAAGATTTTCTTCCCCTAAATTTTTATAAAAAGATTAGATTTTTTCAGGCTTTTTTGTATGGAAATAAAAAATATTAAAGGCATTAGCGATAAGCGCGAAATTGAATTTAATAAAATGGGTATTTTTGATACGGCTGATTTAATTAAGTGTTTTCCTCGTCGATATTTAGACTTAAGAGAAAGACAACATTTATCGGCTGTTTATCACAACGACTTTGCGTTAACCGTCGGTACGGTCGTTTCTATGCCACAAAATTATATAACAGCAAGACGTGGGTTTGTCAAAGTATATTGTGAACAAGAAGGATTGCCATTTACTGCTATTTGGTTTAACCAGCCGTACGTTTTATCAAAACTTACCCCAGGTGAAAAATATCTATTCTATGGTAGAGTAAGAAAATCTTTTGATGAAATTAGCATTGTAAATCCAACTTTTGAACTTCTTGATAAAAATTATAACTTAAAAGGAATTATTCCACAATACACTGTAAAAGGAACTATTCCACAAAAATTAATGCGCACTTCAGCGCGTCTTGCCGTTAACATAGAAAAGCCAAAATCAATAATTCCAAAGTTACTTTTAGATAAATATAAACTTTCCGATTTATATACGGCTTACGTTAACGTTCATAACCCAAAAACTATAGAAGATAACGTTTCAGCATCCGAAAGAATTGCTATAGAAGAGTATTTTGCGTTAATTTCAGCGTTTAAGTTTGTTAAGGGCGCAAGGGAACAAGTTCGAATAAATAAGTATACCACAACGCGTAGTGATATAAACGATTTTATTTCTCACTTTCCGTTTGAGTTTACGGACGGGCAGAAAAACGCTCTTAACGATATTTATAATGATTTAAGTGGTGTTACGATTATGAACCGTCTTATGCAAGGTGACGTTGGTAGCGGAAAAACTGCCGTTAGTTTGGTTGCTATTTATATTGCTGTAAAAAGTGGTTTTCAAGCGTCAATGCTTGCGCCGACTGAAGTTTTGGCTAAGCAAAATTATGAAATAGTGAAAAAATATTTTCCGTTTAATCGCGTGGCGATTTTGACGGGTTCAACTACGAAAAGTGAAAAAAATTCAGTTAAAAAAGCGCTTAAAAACGGTGAAATTGATGTTTTAGTGGGCACTCACGCAATTTTGCAAGACGACGTTGAATTTTCTAACCTTTCTTTATGCGTTTGTGACGAACAGCAACGCTTTGGTGTTGCGCAAAGGAGTGCGCTGGTTAACAAGGGGAATATTCCCGACGTTTTAGTTATGAGCGCTACTCCGATACCAAGAACACTTTCGTTGATTTTCTTTGGCGATTTAGATATTACGACTATTTCCGATAAGCCAAAAGAAAGAATTCCTATTCAAACCAACGTAGTAAAAAAAGAAAAATACGCCGATATGATTAATTATATTCGCCGTGAAGTGTTGTCGGGTAAGCAAGCATACTTCGTTTGCCCGAAAGTTGAGGGAGATGAAGAGGGCGAAATTATGAGCGTTACTGAACTTTACGATAGTTTATCTGAACGATTAACTGACGTTAAGTTTGCGCTTTTACACGGCAAAATGAAAGATAAAGAAAAGACCGAAGTAATGGAACGATTTAAAAATCGTGAAATTGATTGCTTGGTTTCTACCACCGTAATTGAAGTTGGTATTGACGTGCCAAACGCATCTATTATGGTTATTCATAACGCTGAAAGATTTGGGCTTTCGCAGTTGCACCAATTAAGGGGTAGGGTAGGACGCTCAGATATTAAGAGTTATTGCTTTTTACTTTCTGATAGTGAAACACCTACTGCCATTGAAAGATTATCGCTTATAGCAAGCACTAACGACGGCTTTAAGATTTCCGAATATGACTATGATTTGCGTGGTGGTGGTGACTTTTTAGGGGTTCGTCAAAGTGGTAAACTTATGACCGATTTAGGTAATTTAAAATATTCGCCCGGTGCGATTTTTACGGCTAAAAAAATATCTGATGAGTTCTTTTCATTAGGGCTTGACACTTCAATAATTAAAGAAGTCGCTATGTCAAAATATCATAAATTAGAAGAAATTACAATGAATTAAAAAAACCACTTTTCAGTGGTTTTTTTATTTATTAAACGTTTTTATATATGTACCAAAATATTTCAAGCGCTTGTAAAGGGATACCTATTAAGAAGATATAAAATTTATCAAAAAACAATAAATAAATTGATAACAAAACTGTCCAAACAAGTGTTGTTATGCTTAAAAATTGTAAAACTTTTCTTTTCCAAATACTTGAAAATATAAGGGTAATTATTGCAGTGGCAGGAAGCGCAAGGACGAATATTAAATACGTCGGTGCTGTTTCAGGGACGAAGTAAGTTAATAATACGTAAGCAACTGTTGCAACAAGCCAAACTAAAAGACTTGAAAGCGTTATAATTATTGTCTTTTTAAGGCGCGTTTTTTGGATATTTTTAGGCTTTTTTTCAGGTGATTCGTTAAGTAAATTATCAACCTTAACATTATATATATCGGCTATTTGTTTTAGCACGAATACATCTGGCACACCCTCAGCGCGTTCCCATTTAGACACGGCTTTATCTGAATAATTTAACTTATCGGCTAAGTTTTGTTGCGTTAAATTAAATGACTTACGATATTTTATTAAATTTTTTGCCAAAACTTCTTTTTCGTTTTCCATATCTTAATTTTAGCACTTTTTTACTGCGAAATCAAGGAAAAATGCGAAAATTTTGTCTATTCTACCCGTAGTAGAGTGTAAAAAATAAAACTCTACTAAATAAAATTAATCGTAGATTAAACTACCTTGCGTTTTTAAGGCAAAAAGGTTATCATAAAGAAAAGGTTAATTTTAATAAAAAGGAAGTGTTTTATGAAAATTGCAGTTTCTGCCGAATCAACGGTTGATTTAACAAAAGAACTTTTAGAAAAATTTAATATTCACACCTTACCGTTTACCGTTATAATGGGTGATGATGAAAAACTTGATGGTGTAGTTAATGCTGACGATATTATTGCGTTTGTAAATAAAACGAAAATCTTAGCAAAAACAAGCGCTGTTAATCGCGTTCAGTACCAAGAACATTTTTCAAATTTAAAAAAGGATTATGACGCTATAATCCATTTTTCAATTTCTTCTAAATTATCGTCTGCGTATGAAAATGCGCTTTCGGTTGCAAAAGAAATGGAAAACGTGTTAGTAGTTGACACAGCCTCGCTTTCAACGGGTATTGCACTTTTAGCAGTAAATGCATCAAAAATGGTTGAAAACGGCTGTTCGTTAGATGAA
>JAGCMG010000068.1 GCA_017646555.1 Clostridia bacterium
ACTTAAAAATAGCAGATGCAAAATCGTCTTTTTTCTTTTGACGCGCCGAAAGGCTTTTATCAATATTAAGCAGTGATAATACCCTTAACACCTTTGAAGTTAACAGTAATCTATTTTCTTTTTCGTAAGTTTTATACCACTCTTGAATAAATAAAAGGTCTTCTTCAGTAGCAGAAAAATTATTAGCGATAACCCCGCCTTTAGCGTAATTTTTAAACTCTGTTAAATAGTCGTCGCTAATAACGATTACGGTGTATTCGGAGTTTTCTTGCATTAAATAATAATGCATATCGAAACTGTTTGAGAACACCCCATCCCCTTTTTTAAGGTCGTATTTAACGCCGTTTATAAACGCCGTTGCCGTACCCTTTTGCACGAATAGAAGTTCAACGGCATTGTGAAAATGCGCCGTCGGTGTTATATACGACGAATTTATAATGCGTATATAATTCTTTTTATCGGCAGGAATTTCGTAATGCCCCATACTAAACTCTTTTAATAGTTTTTATAACGACAGGTTCGTCTGGAATATCGTCAAAACCACGCCACGAGTGAGTTCTTTCATCACTAATGTTAACGGCAACTTTTAAACTTTCTTCATCAGTTACACGACCAAAAGCAGCGTACTCACCATCTAAGAACGGACAGTTTGCAACACAAATGAAAAACTGCGAAGTAGCCGAATTTTTGACGAAAGTTCTTGCCATTGAAATTACGCCTTTATTATGTTTTATAGGATTGTTTACGCCGTTTGACTTAAACTCACCTTTAATAGGCGCGTATTTGCTATCTTTTTCTTTTAAACCTGGTTCGTCGTCAAGATAGCCACCACCTTGTATCATAAACCCTGGAATTACTCTGTGAAAAATCGTGCCGTCGTAAAAACCGTCGTCAACGTATTTAAGAAAGTTTTCCGTACTAATCGGCGCTGAAACTTCGTCAAGTTCAAGATTGATTTTTTTGCCGTTTCTAAGTTCTATTACAACTGGTATCATAGTTGCTCCTTATGTCAAAAAATTAACAGTTATAGTATTTGTCAAATTCAGCAGGGTGTGGGATTTTAGAAAGTTCACTACATTCTTTACGCTTGGTTTCGATAAATTTATCAATTAAGTGTTTCGGGAATACCCCACCTGCCGTTAAGTAGTCGTTGTCCTTTTCTAAAGCGTCTAACGCGTCTTCAAGACAAGTAGGTAAACCTTGTAACTTCTTCTTTTCTTCTTCAGGAAGATTGAATAAGTTCATATCGTATGGGCCCCAACCGTTTGCGTGTGGGTCGATTTTATTTTTAATACCGTCAAGACCTGCCATTAAGATTGCTGCATAGCAAAAATATGGGTTACAAGTTGCGTCAGGATTACGAAGTTCAAATCTTCTTTCAGACGGTTGTTTTGCGTATGCTGGAATTCTAATTACTGCGCTACGATTACTTGTTGCATAACCTACGGTTACGGGCGCTTCAAAACCTGGAACTAAACGCTTGAACGAATTAGTACTTGGGTTTGTGATTGCGCAAAGCGACGCGATATGCTTTAATAAACCACCGATAAAGTAGTGGGCTTCTTTACTTAAATGTGAATAGCCGTTATCATCAGAAAAAACCGGCTTACCGTCCTTAAATAAAAGCATATGAACGTGCATACCGTTACCTGCTTCACCGTATACGGGTTTTGGCATAAGCGTTGCGCTCTTACCGTATTTTAACGCTGTGTTTTGAATAATGTACTTAATCATCATTGTGCCGTCAGCCATTTTTGACATTTTGCCAAGTTTAGGTTCAATTTCAAACTGACCTGCAGCGCCTACTTCTGGGTGATGATATTTTACAGGAATTCCTGCCTTTTCGATAAGCATACACATTTCACTACGGCATTCGTACGAATTATCGAACGGTTTTGCAATATGGTAGTTCTTTTGCTTTGGAACTACTACTCCCTTGCCGTCGCTATCGGAATTCCAGTAAGCCTTTTCAGCATCTAAACTCATACCGATAGAATATGGCGATACTTGCCAACCGATATTATCGAAAAGATAAAATTCAAATTCAGGTAAAATATACATTTCGTCAGCAATACCAGTATCTTTCATATATTGTTCGGCTGCAAGAACGATATTTCTTGGGTATTGTGCAAGTGGACGATTAGTCGGGTAATCAATTATCATTGCGTTACCACTCATTGTTAAGGTTTTAATTTCACAAAACGGGTCTATCATAGCGGTATCAGGGTCTGGAATAAACACCATATCGCTCTTTTCAACCACAGCGTAACCGTAGTTAGATGCGTCAAACCCTACGCCGTCTATCATAATATCTTCGTTAAAACTTTCGGCTGGGATAGTTACGTGACGAAATCTACCGTTGATGTCTACCATCTTAAAGTCCACCATCTTAACGTCTTCCGTCTTGATTAAATCCATAATTTTTTTAATTTTTTCGTTCATAATATATCCTTCTTTTTATAATTTTGCAGTTAGTATAAACTTATATATTATTATAACATATTATTAGAACTTTTCAACGGCTTTTTATAAAAAAATATGATTTTTTGACATAAATTTATTTTTTTAAATTTTTGACTGTTCGCTTGACTTGAATAATACTTCGTGTTATGATGTATTACGCAAGGAGGAGTATGTATGGACGCTCAATTAAAACGCGGTTTATTAGACGTATGCGTGCTGACGGCGATTAAAACGGAAGATTCTTACGGTTATAAAATTATTAAAGACACCAAGCCGTACGTAGAATTATCGGAATCGACTTTATACACCATATTAAAACGACTTGAAAACGCAAAAATGCTTACCGTTTATACGGCAATTCACGGTGGTAGGTTAAGAAAATATTATCGTATTACTCAAAATGGAATCAATCGCATCAACGAATTTAAAAAAGAGTGGGATGAAGTCATTTCCGTTTATCAATTTATTATAAAGGAGGGTAAAAAACAATGACTAAACAAGAGTTTTTAGACACGCTAAAAATAAAGTTATCTAATTTACCGAAAAAAGAAGTCAATGAAAGGCTTAACTTTTACAGCGAAATGATTGACGATAAAATTGAAGACGGTTTATCTGAAGAACAAGCCGTTTTAGAAATCGGCACGCCTGATAAAGTTAAAGATGAAATTATTAAAGATATCCCCTTTTATAAAATTGCAAAGGAAAAAATAAAACCAAAAAGAAAACTTTCGTGGTGGGAAGTTACGCTAATTGTCGTCGGCGCACCTGTTTGGTTTTCCCTTTTAATTGCCTTTTTAGCCGTAATCTTTTCGCTATTTATTTCGGCATACGCAGTTACCGTTTCACTTTGGGCAGTATTTGTTTCGCTTATCGCTTTAAGTGTATGCGGTTTTTTAGCAGGTATAATTCACCTTTTTATTAAAGGTTTTTTTAACGGTGGGGCGATTATTGGTTGTTCAATTTTTTTAATGGGGCTTACTATTTTATTCTTTTACGCTTGCAAATTTTTAAGCGTTGCAATTTTTAAGTTGACTAAAAAAACACTTTTCATCTTAAAAAAATCACTTATAAATAAGGAGAACGCATAATGAAAAAAGGTCTTAAAATCTGTCTTTTATTAGCAACTTCTTTTATTTTAGTAGGCGCAATTATTTTTACCGTTTGTATGAGTTTTTTAGGTTGGGATTTTAATAAACTTTCCACTTTTAAGTTCCAAGAAAAACAATACGAGATTAGTGAAAGTTTTCAAAACATTTTAATTGAAACTTTAGACACCGATATTGAATTTAAACTTTCTACCGACGATAAAACTACCGTCGTTTGTTACGAAAAGGTTAAAGTTTATCATACCGTTAGCGCCGAAAACGGTACGCTTAAGATTAAATGCACGGACGATAGAAAACTTTTTGACTATTTAGGATTTAGTTTTTCTTCCCCTAAAATTACCGTTTTTCTACCAAGCGAAAGTTATAACGATATTGATATTAAGTTAACTACGGGCGATATTTTAATAAATAATTTGACGGTAAATAAATTAAATATTGCGCTAACAACTGGCGATATTACGATTAAAAATACTACTTGTTCCGACTTTACTACAAACGGCACTACTGGCGATATTACGCTAATAAATTTAATTGCTACTAATAAAATAAGCGCAGTTACTTCTACCGGTGACATTGAATTTTATTTATGCGACGCAAATGAAATTTATCTTAAAACGACGACGGGTGATATTGACGGAAGTTTATTAACGGGTAAAACTTTTAGTGCAAAAACAACTACGGGCGATATAAAAATTCCACAAAATAGTAGTGGTGGATTATGTACGCTAATAACTACAACTGGTGATATTAGCATCACCGTTAAAAATTAACAAATAAAACGGGCTATTCGTATGAATAGCCCGTTTTTATTATTCTATTATATTTTAATCTACTTTTTCTTTTGACCAAAGCCCCGAACAGCCACACGGTAAAACTATACCGTCTTCGGTTGGTAAGCCTACTTCGTACGCGGTGAAAAAACCACCTAATTTTTTAAGATTTAATCTTAATATGTTTTCTATTACTTGTGGTTGTAAACCCGTTGTATAACTGTTTATTAAAAAGAACAACGGGTCGTCGGATAAAACTTGACTGCAAAGTTCTACTAACGGAAAAAGTTCAGCCTCTAACTTCCACATTTCACCGTTTGGCCCTCTACCGTAACTTGGTGGGTCCATAATAATCGCGTCGTACTTTTTGCCACGGCGAATTTCACGCTGAACGAACTTTTTACAATCGTCGATTATATATCTAACGGGCGAATTTTCAAGCCCTGATAATCTAACGTTTTCCCCAGCGCGCTCAACCATACCTTTTGCAGCGTCTACGTGGCAAACGCTTGCCCCTGCTTTTAGACACGCTACCGTCGCGCCACCCGTGTGAGCAAAAAGATTTAATACCTTAATGTCCCTACCCGAATTTTTTATAAGAGCAGTCATTATGTCCCAGTTAACTGCTTGCTCAGGGAAAAGCCCCGTGTGCTTAAAGCCCATAGGTTTGATTTTAAATTTTAAGTCTTTATAACTAACCGTCCACTCTTCAGGCATAGGCTTTTTTTCAAGCCATCTACCACCACCCGTTTCCGAACGAATATATTTTGCGTTTAGATTTTTATAACTATCCATATCGACGGAAGTCGGCCAAATAACTTGTGGATCAGGTCTTAAAAGCGTTACGCCCGACCATTTTTCAAGTTTATAGCCGTCACCCGTTGTGATGACGGAATAGTCTTTCCATTTTGCTGTTTTCATACCGTAATTGTAACTTAATTTTTATCTATTGTCAACTTAATAAACTATATAATAAGGTCTGCCGTCGCCGTATTCGTTGCGATAGGAATATTGTACACAACTGCTATTCGAAGTAGTGCCTTTACGTCAGGGTCGTGTGGTTGAGCCGATAACGGGTCCCAAAAAAACACGATTGCATCTATCTCTTTTTCAGCGACTTTGCCACCGATTTGTAAGTCCCCGCCAAGTGGACCCGATAAATAGCCTTTTACTTTTAACCCAGTTGCATCTTCAACGCGTTTTGAAGTAGTACCCGTTCCACAAAGCGAATATTCTTTTAATTTATCAATATTTGCTTTTGCCCACGCTACCATTTCGTCTTTTTTATTATCGTGCGCAATAAGCGCTAAAACTTTTTTACTCATACTTAACTCCTTTTAATTTATTGTATACTAAAACTATCGTTTTGTCAATGTTTTGGTCAAGTTTCATTATACCGTTATAACTAAAAAGCACCCAAACGGGTGCTTTTAGATTATTCTTTTACAATCGTTACGGTTGCTTTTGAGCCGTTTACGTCAATCTCTTTAGTAAAGCCGTCTGCCGTACCTTCTTCAACAGAAACTGCTAAAACTACCGTTGCAATTTGTTCCGTGCCTTTAACGAACGCATCTAAAGCGTCGCCTTCAGCAGTAAAGTATAACTTAATTTTATCCGTTACGTTAAAGCCCGCGTCTTTACGCATCGTTTGAACTTTAGAAACGATTTCTCTAATATCGCCTTCAAGTTTTAATTCAGGGGTGATTAAAGTATCTAAAACTACCGTTATGCCATTATCTGAAAGTGATGCAAAACCTTCTTTACTTTCGGATGAAATTAAAAGGTCGTCAGCAGTAAAGGTGATATCTGCGCCGTCTAAATTCACGGTGAAAGAACCTTTTTCTTTAACTTCCATAACGAGCGCTGTGCCGTCGCAATTTGCTAAATAGTTTCTAATTGCGCCAAGTTTTGCGCCGTATTTTGGACCTAAAGTTTTAAGTTGTGGTTTTACCGTATATGAAATAAAGTCGGTTGCTTTATTTAAATATTCAAGTTCTTTAACGTTAAGTTCGTCTTTAGCGATATCAGCAAGCGCTTGCGAAAGTTCGGCTTGATTTTCAGCGCAAACGAACACTTTTTGAAGTGGTTGACGGTTTTTAACGTTGCTTGCGTTTCTTACTGCTCTACCTAAAACTACGATATCTAAAACCTTTTCCATACCTTTTTCAAGGTCTTTATCGATAAACGATTCGTCAGCCGTTGGGAAAGTGGTTAAGTGTACCGATTTAGGCGCGTCCTTATAAAAGTTAGGAACTAAATTTTGATAAATCGATTCTGCCATAAACGGTGTGTATGGTGCTGAAAGTTTTGCAAGCGTTGTAAGAACGGTATAAAGCGTGGTGTATGCCGAAATTTTATCTTCCGTCATATCCTTGCCCCAGTATCTTTCACGGCCACGACGAATATACCAGTTAGAAAGTTCGTCAACGAAATCTTGCATTTCTCTTGCACTTTCAAAAATCTTGTATTCGTTTAAGCCCTTATCGATATCTTTAATTAAGGTGTTAAGTTTTGATAACACCCACTTATCCATAACGGAAAGTTTGCAATCTTTAAGGTTATATTTAGACGGGTCGTAACCGTCGATATCAGCGTAAAGAACAAAGAACGCATAAGTATTCCATAAAGTACCCATAAACTTTCTTTGCGCTTCGGAAACGGCTTCTTCATAGAATCTTGACGGTAACCAAGGTGCTGAACCCGTGTAGAAATACCATCTTACTGCGTCAGCGCCCTGTTTATCTAAAATTGACCACGGGTCTACAACGTTACCTTTATGCTTACTCATTTTGATACCGTTTTTATCGTTAACGTGACCTAAAACGATACAGTTTTTAAACGGCGCTTTATCAAATAAAAGCGTTGAAATTGCAAGTAACGTGTAGAACCAACCACGAGTTTGGTCAACGGCTTCTGAAATAAAGTCGGCTGGGAAGTGCTTTTCAAAAAATTCCTTATTTTCAAACGGATAGTGGAATTGTGCAAAAGGCATTGAGCCAGAGTCAAACCAACAGTCGATAACTTCTTTTTCTCTAACGAAAGTACCACCACAGTCACAATCAAAAGTTATATCGTCGATATACGGACGGTGAAGTTCGATATCGCCGTCAATCTTGCCAAGTTCTTTTAATTCTTTTTTGCTACCGATAACGTGCATTTTACCGCACTTGTTACAAATCCAAACAGGAAGTGGCGTACCCCAGTATCTATCACGCGATAAGCCCCAGTCGATAACGTTTTCTAAAAAGTTACCCATTCTACCCGTTCCAATAGTTTCAGGCATCCAGTTAACCGAAGCGTTAGACGCTAATAAACGGTCTCTTACAGCCGTCATTTTGATAAACCACGATTCTCTTGGGTAGTATAAAAGTGGGGTATCACAACGCCAGCAGAAAGGATAACTATGGGTAAATTCCATAGTTTTGAATAAAAGTCCCTTTTCTCTTAACGCTTTGATGATGAGTTTATCTGCGTCTTTTACGAAAATACCAGCAAATTCACCACATTCTTCTGTAAGTTTACCAGCGCCGTCAACGAGTTTAACCGGTGGTAAATCGTATCTATCACCTACTTGGTGGTCGTCTTCACCAAAAGCAGGCGCAATATGAACGATACCTGTACCGTCTTCCATAGTAACGTAGTCAGCAACCGTTAAATAATAAGCCTTTTTCTTTAAAGTGTCTTTTACGAAATCAAATAATGGTTCGTATTCAGTATATTCGTATTCTTTACCGAGTTTTACCGATAAAGTTTCATAGTTTTCAAAGTATTTGCCTACTAACTTTTCAGCAAGAATATATTCCGTGCCGTCTTCTACTTTAATATTAACGTAGCTTTCGTTAGGGTTCATACAAAGAGCGACGTTACTTGGCAAGGTCCAAGGCGTAGTAGTCCACGCAAGGAAATATTTATTTTCTTCACCCTTAACTTTAAAGCCAACAAAAACCGAAGTTTCTTTTACGTCCTTATAGCCTTGCGCAACTTCGTGAGAAGATAAAGCCGTTCCACATCTTGGACAATACGGTACGATTTTATAGCCTTTATATAATAAACCTTTATCGGCGATTTGCTTTATTGCCCACCATTCCGATTCAATATAATTGTCGTCGTAAGTAACGTACGGGTTTTCCATATCAGCCCAGTAGCCAACACGGTCACTCATTTTTTCCCATTCGCCTTTATACTTCCAAACGCTTTCTTTACATTTTTTAATAAAAGGTTCAATCCCGTAACTTTCGATTTGTGGTTTGCCGTTGATACCTAAAACTTTTTCTACTTCAAGTTCTACTGGTAAACCGTGCGTGTCCCAACCTGCTTTTCTTAAAACGTTGTAACCTTTCATAGTACGGTATCTTGGAATAATATCCTTAATTACACGCGTTAAAATGTGCCCGATATGTGGCTTGCCGTTTGCTGTTGGAGGACCATCGTAAAAAGAAAATTCTTCCTTACCTTCGTTTACGGTTAAAATTTGTTCAAAAATTTTGTTGTCTTTCCAAAATTTTAATACTTCCTTTTCCCTATCTAAAAAGTTTAAGGAAGTGTCAACCTTGTTATACATATATAAAACTCCTATAAAGATTTTCAAAAATAAAAAAACTCTTACCCTGCTTAAAGCATTGTAAGAGACGGAATTACCGTGGTACCACTCTTTTTCGTTTAATGATAAACGCACTTAAAGTTCTTTAACGGAAACACCCGCAGTAAACTACTTGTTACCTTTCGTAAACCGTGCTAAAAGGTGATACCATTAAAACCCGAAGTTGTCGGCTTGCACCTACCCCGACTCTCTATAAACCCGATTTTTTTAACGGCGTGTCCTTTATCAAAGCATTTTAATATATTTTATATTAATTTTTTCTTTTTGTAAAGTAAATTAAACGATTTTTAATAAATTGTCGCCGTTAACTTGCTTTTTTTTTGAATTTATCATATAATACTATCACCGCGCTAGGTGGGGAGTTAGCGATGCCCTGTACTTGCAATTCGCTTAGCAAGACTGAACTGTCCGCCCCGGCGTAATTTATTCCGTGCTGAATTTTGCAAGGAGTGTTGATAACAAGGTCTTATGCAACGGACCGCTGTGAACCGTGTCAGGATAGGGATATAGCAGCACTAAGCAGTTTAGTTCGTGTGCCATAAGGTAGCTTTGTAGGAGCCACCTGCAATTTTACCGACGGGGTAGGTTGCGTCAAAGCGGAATGCGCGGTACTTTTTAATATAAAACGCCTGCTTTTTGCAGGCGTTATTTTTTTATGCTTTTAACACTATTTTTACTATATCTTTAATAATCTTTTTACGTAACTTTCGTTATAATTTTTAGCGTCTAACATTACGAATACGTCTACACTCCCGAAATCGTAATCGGTAAAAGAATCGGACGACATTTTTGCGCCGAACCCCATATACGCTCTAATTAAAGTGGGC
>JAGCMG010000069.1 GCA_017646555.1 Clostridia bacterium
CGGAAAAATTAGACACACGGCACACGCAATTATCATATACGCCGTAACGACTGCCGTTGAAAACCAAAACGCTTTTTTAACCCTATCAATTCTTCCTGCACCGTAGTTAAAGCCACAAACCGGTTGAAAGCCTTGACAAAAGCCTATTAAAATCGAAAAGAATATCCACGAAATTTTTGACGCTATTGAAACGCCTGCAACGGCAAAGTCTCCGTAACCTTTTACCATTAACGAAAGACAAGCCGACGCGATAGCCATCATACCTTGTCTTATTAAACTTGGCATACCACCTTTCGTTATTTCGGCAATATATAATTTTTCAAACGATATGCGTTTAATTTTTAATCTTACGCTCTTTTTATTAAAAGTGAACGCAAAAAGCAAGATAAAGCCAACGATTTGACTAATCATAGTCGCTAAACTTGCCCCACGAACATCACCTGTTACACTAATTAAAATCGGGTCTAAAACAATATTTAAAATAGCGCCTGTACCAAGCCCGAACATACCGTAAAACGCGTTGCCTTGAAAACGCAATTGGTTATTAAGGGTAAACGAAGAAGTCATAAACGGCGTTGCTAACACGACGTATAAAAAGTAATTTTTAGTGTGGGCAAGCATTGTTTTTGATGAAAATAGCGAGCAAATAGGGTCTATAAAAACGAGCGAAAGAGCCATTAATATCAGCCCTGCTAAAAAGGAATAAAGAACGCCTGTTACAGCCATTTTTTCAGTCGATAAATTATCCTTTTTACCAAGCGATTGTGATATAAAATTACCCGAACCGTGACCAAAGAAAAAGCCACACGCTTGCACGACGCTCATATACGACATTACTACCGAAACACCAGCAACTGCACTTTCGCCAAGTTTTGAAACGAAATAAGTATCAGCGGCGTTATATAAGGCAGTAACGAGCATACTTATTATTGCGGGAATCGCTAAAATGCAAATGGTTCTTTTTAAGTTCCCGTTAACCATTAATTCATAATTTTTATTTTCCATTTTTCAAGATAAAAACGGTTTACCAAGGTGATAAACCGTTTGTTTTTTATATTTTGGTACGATTTCACCGTACCGTTATGCGTCAAAATACACCAAAGTGATTTTTATTCAACGTAGCCGTCTGGGTTGTTTAACTGCCAGTTAAGCGCGTCACGGCACATATCGTCAAGCGTTCTTTTTGCCTTAAAGCCGATAAATTCTTCAGCAAAAGACGGGTCAGCGTAACACATAGGAATATCGCCCGGACGACGTGGTCCGATTTTATAAGGAACTTCTTTACCCAACGCTTTAGAGAAAGCGTTAACCATTTCAAGTACGCTATAACCTACGCCAGTACCTAAGTTTACGATAAATAAACCTGGTTTTTCTTCTAACTTTTTAACGGCTAAAACGTGGCCTTCAGCAAGGTCTTCAACGTGGATATAATCTCTAACGCCAGTACCGTCTGGGGTTGGATAATCGTCACCGAAAATATTAACGAAAGGAAGTTTACCTACGCAAACCTTGGTAATATACGGACAAAGGTTGTTTGGAATACCGTTAGGGTCTTCACCTATCTTACCCGACGGGTGCGCGCCGATAGGATTGAAGTATCTTAAAATTGAAATGTTAAATTCGTTATCGGATTTATAAAGGTCTTTTAAGATATATTCGATAAAGAGTTTAGTTGAACCGTACGGATTTGAAGTTGAAAGTGGGAAATCTTCCGTAATAGGAACTTTATGTGGGTTGCCGTACACGGTTGCTGATGACGAAAATACGAGATTTTTAACGCCAAATTCACGCATTACTTCAATTAAAACTAAAATGCCGTAAATGTTGTTATCGTAATATTCGATAGGTTTTGCGCAAGATTCGCCAACTGCTTTATAGCCTGCAAAGTTGATTACTGAATCAATTTTGTGTTCGGTAAATACTTTTCTTAAAGCCTCTCTATCACGAATATCGGCTTTATAAAAATCTACTTTTTTACCCGAAATTTCTTCAACCTTTTTAACGGCTATCATTTTACTGTTAGATAAATCGTCAACACAAACTACTTCATAACCGTTTTCTAAAAGTTTAATCATTGTATGGCTACCGATATAACCTGCGCCACCCGTTACTAAAATTTTCATATTACTTTACCTCCATACCACAAGCGTTCATAAACGACGCAAAGTCCTTTTGACCGATTTCGTCTTGTTTAAATACTGCCGTGTTATCTAAAATATTTTTACAAGTTTCGCCAACGAATTTTTTAACAGCCTCGTAAGCGATTTCTTTACTTTCGTAAGTACCGCTGTTTTTAAGCGTTTTTATCATTTCCCTATGCACGAATAAGTAGTTTTCAGGATTTGAAAGTTCTTCTTCGTTGTATTCAGTCATACCACAAAGGATTTCCGATATCATTTCAAGTTGCTTTTTCAATCTTGCAGGAAGTATGAATAAGCCCATAGCCTCAATAAGACCGATACCTTCCTTTTTAATGTTATGATGTTCTGGGTGAGCGTGGAAAATACCGTCTGGATATTCGTCTGAAGTACGGTTATTTCTTAAAATCATATCTATAATATAATTTTTACCGTCCTTTCTAATTATCGGCGATAATGTATTATGCGGGGTGTCGCCAGTATGAGAAATTACTGAACTATCTTCAGCAGTAAAGTTTTGCCATTTTAAGATAATTTCACCCGCTAAATCGGCGATTTGCTTTCTATCTTTTGAAACGAGTCTAATTACGCTGTTATACCAGTCAAGTATGCCTACGGTAACTTTTTTGTAGTTTTTAGACTTAAAGTAAGTTTTTACTTTAGACTTTTGCATAGGCATTATATGCCCACCACCTTGATAATGTTCGTGATTTAAGATTGAACCACCAACGATAGGAAGCGCGGCGTTACTACCAGCCATATAATTTGGGAATACGTCTACAAAATCTAAAAGGTTTTTAACGGTTTTAGGCGTAATCATCATAGGCGTATGGCTCTTATTGATGATTATACAATGTTCGTTATAATATGCGTAAGGTGAATATTGAACGAACCAAGGCTCACCGTCAAGCGTTAAAGAAACCGTTCTAATATTTTCCCTTGCAGGATGAGATGCGTGCCCTTCATACCCTTCGTTTTCTTTACAGAGTAAGCAGGCTGGGTATTTGGTTGCTTTTTTAGGCAAACTCAAAAGTTTAGCAATTTCTTTATTGTCTTTTTCAGGTTTAGATAAGTTGATGGTTATTTCTAAAATATTATCGCCGTCAACGTGTTCCCACCCGATATTTTTATCAATCGCCGTCTTTTGAATATAATTGTTTTTGATAGAAAGATTGAAAAGATAATCACACGCAGGTTGAATACCCTTTTCTTCCCTTATACGGAAAAATTCTTCGTTAACTTTTGACGGTAACGGTGATAAAAGCCCGAATATATAGGTTGAATAAAGGTTTAATAAACCGTCTTCAGCAAGGGAATTTTCCAAAGCAAATTCTTCAATTTCCTTAACTAATTCGTCTGGAACTTTGTATTCCTTAACGAAAGACAAATCGCCTGCGTCTTCAATAGGCGCGTCCAACTTAAATTCACGCAATAAAAGATTGCGCGTGTAGATAACGTCTAACTTGTCAAGATGTAAAAATTCTTGCGCGTAAGTTAAAAGTTTTTCAATGAGTAATTTCCCGTCAATCATAGTTGCTCCTTGGTTTTGTTAAATTTTATAGGCGTTTTACGGAAAAATTCGTAAAACCTGCATTCTTTGTTTGAATTATATAACTTGCGATTTTTATCTGCGCGCCTACCGAACGCTTTTTCAAACTCTTCTTCAGGCGTTATAAGATATACCGACCAGTTATCTAAATTTTTTACCACTTTACCGAAAGTTTTATAAAGTTCTAAAACTTCCTTTTTGTCTAAAATCCTATCACCGTAAGGTGGGTTGGTAACGATAGCGCCGTTTGCGTTTTTACTTGAAAAATCCTTAATATCGGCGACATTAAATCGTATTTTACCGTCAAGTTTTGCGTTTTTGGCGTGGCGAACGGCTAAATCTATCGCCTTTTTATCTATATCAGCACCGTGAAAATTTAACTTTTTAGTCAAATCTTCGTTATCAAGCGCTTCTTCAAGCGCTGTTTGATAGTATTTTTTATCTATAAAAGCAAAGTTTTGATAATCAAAATCCCTAAATTTACCCGGCGCTATTTTTAGCGCTTGCATAGCCCCTTCTATAACGAAAGTGCCAGAACCACAAAACGGGTCGAAAAATTCTTCCGAGTAAGAGAAGTCCGACAACATTAGCATTGCTGACGCAAGCGTTTCTTTAATAGGTGCTTTTGCAACAAAATCACGATAACCACGCTTATGCAAACCTTGACCACTCGTATTTAAGTTTATCATCACTCTATCTTTAAAGATAGAAAACTCTACTTTATATTGCGTACCCGTTTCCGCTAAATAGGAAACTTTATACTTTTCACAAAGGCGTTTGCTTATGGCTTTTTTAATTATTTTTTGACTTGCCGTAGTTGCAAAAAGCACGCTTTTTACGCACTTGCCGTCAACTAAAACGCACGCGTCCTTTTCAAAATAATCTTCAAACGGAATTGAATAAACCCCGTCAAAAAGTTCGTCAAAAGTTACTGCCGTAAACTCTTTTAAGGTTATATAAACCCTATCCGCCGTTCTTAAAAACATATTACATCTTGAAACGGCTGAAAGGTCAGCGTCAAAAGTTATTGCGCCGTTTATTGAAGGCGCGTCACCATAACCTAATTTTCTTATTTCTTTTTTAGTTACCGCCTCTACCCCAGAGGCGCTTGTTACGGTGATTTTCAACTCTTTCCCTAACCCAAATATTATTCTAATAAATTATACAACAATTTTCTTTCTTTTGCAAGGGGTAAAACGAATTTATTCCCCTAACTTTTTACCTTTTTTTAAAATATTCTAACGGGCGCTATTAAATTACGCCACATTTGCCTTTTTTACGAGTTTTCTTGACTTTTTATAATATTTATATTATAATATGAGTTAGTATGTTATTATGGCGGATTATACACTATGGTAGAAGAAAAACCTAACGTTAAAAATCAACTTTATTCGCCTAAGTTTTTTGCTAAAAAAGACGTTATTATTTACGCGATTATCGCCGTGTGTTTAATACTATCTTTCATATTAGTTCCCGTTTTGCTTAAAACGAAAAACGCAATGGGATTTAGCGTTAGCAAAGATGGAAAAACGGTTTTTACATATAATCTTTTAGACGACGAGATAATATTTTCAAACGACGACGATATTTTGATATCAAAAATTGAAAGTGACGGCAAGGTTAAAATTAAACTTTCATACGCAAACGGCACTTTTAACGAATTAGTTATTGATAAAGCAAACGGCTATATATCGGTAAACGATTCGTCGTGTAAAAATTCAACTTGCGTGCATAGTGGCAAACTTAAAGATAAAGGCGCTATTTTATGTATACCAAACGGGCTTAAAATAACCCCTATTGCCGACGACTCTCTTATTTTAGGGGGTGGCGCGTAATGAATTATTCGGTTAAAAAAATCGTTTTTACCGCGGTTTTAGCAAGCCTTGCTTTAATTGCTTTTATGATTGAAAGTCTTTTTCCACCGATTTTAGTACCCGGCGCTAAATTAGGGCTATCTAACTTCTTTATTTTGACGGTGTTAATTTTTTTAGGCGTTAAAGAAGCGATTGCAGTGTTCTTAATAAAAATCATTTTAGGCAGTGTATTTTCAGGTAATATTTCAGCGCTTTTATACTCTTTCCCATCGGGAACGGTTTCGCTTTTAGTTGAAATTTTACTTTTTACAAAAATAAAAACGAGCGTTCTTTCGGCAAGCGCGCTCGGTGCAGTGATAAATAACGCCGTACAGTTATCGGTTTACGTTTTAATTACGAATACCATCGAGCTTTACGTGTATTTACCGTATTTACTTTTAATAGGACTATTAGCCGGCGCATTTAACGGGTTTTTGTGCGTTTTAATTAGTAAAGCCCTTTTAAAAACGAAAAATTTTCAACGGTTAGTTGAGTAGGAGTACAACGATATGGAAACAAAAAAAGGAAAGTTTTTTCCTTTCGGTATCAAGGTAAAGGGTAAAAAAAGTCTATCTAAAGACACCCCTA
>JAGCMG010000001.1 GCA_017646555.1 Clostridia bacterium
AAAACTTGTAATAAAACCGATACAAAGCCTGCCCCACCGAATAAATTTACTATATGCGTTAGCGCAAAAATTGCTGACGATACGGCAAAGACTTTTACTTGATAAAACCTACTTGTTTTTAGTTTAATTGCAGTTAAAGGTAAAATAATTAACCTAAAAACTATTTCTTCGGAAAAAACAATCATAAAGGTTGCAAGAATATAACCGATTTCAAACCTATTAGAATTAATCGCTAATTTGTTTGAAAAATACGAAAAAAACGGAAAGTTATTTATCGCGATTATTAAAACTGGCAACACGAAAATCAAAGATTTTAGCGTCGGTTTAGTTATAAAATATTTACCTAACCCTATTTTAACAGCAAAAATTATAAATCCAGCAACGAAAATCGGTCTAAAAACGAACGGCGACAAAAAACGGTAATCGTTTTCGCCAAAAATTTTAGTAAGTAGAGCCGTTGACGGTAAAGAAACCATTGCAATAAACAGCAATAGAATTATTAAGCCGTAATAAATCGGTTGCTTTTTAACTTCTTCACTAATCATTAGCCGATAAATCCCCCGTCGATAGCAATTGCTTGCCCCGTTATATACGACGATTTTTCACTTGCTAAAAAGTAAATAAGTTCAGCAACTTCTTCAGGTTTTCCTATCCTTTTTAACGAACAACTATCGGCTAAATCATCAAGTTCTTCCTTACTAAAACAAGCGTTCATATCGGTATCGATAACACCTGGTAAAACAGCGTTAACTCTAATTCCTGAAAGCCCTAATTCTTTTGCCAACGATTTAGTGTAACCGATAATCGCTGATTTTGACGCAGAATATGCTGATTCACACGAAGCACCGCGTTCCCCCCACATTGAAGAAATATTTATAATAGCACCACTTTTTTTAGATATCATAAAATCCAACGCGTATTTTGTAAGTAAATACACAGACTTCATATTTACCCCAAAAATCTTATCAAATTCAGTTTCAGTTAAATCTTGTGCTAAAGAAAATTTAGAAACACCTGCGTTATTGACTAAAATATCAACACCCCCAAAGTTTTCCTTAATAATCTTAAACATATTTTCAACTTCAATTAAATTCGCAACGTTTGCTTTTATCGCAAGCGTTTTTACGCCTAAAAGTCTAATTTCATTTTCTAAAATAAGTGCTTCTTTTTCACTATTATTATAGTTAATAACAACGTTAAACCCTTTACTTGCAAAAAGTTTAGCAGTCGCTCTACCTATCCCGCGTGAAGCCCCACTTATAAGCACGGTTTTTGCCATAAAACACCTTTTTTGTCACACATAATATAGTGTAAAAATACTTGAAAATATCTAATTATTTTCAAATTTTATAAAAGCCCACGAATCGTGGGCTTTTTATTAGTTTATTAAACCTTATTTTTTAACTCTTTCCATATATTCGCCAGTTCTGGTGTCAACTCTAATGTATTCACCTTGTTCTACGAACATAGGAACTTGAATTTTCGTACCCGTTTCTAAGATAGCGTCTTTTGATGCGTTAGTAGCAGTATTGCCCTTTACACCTGGGTCTGCTTCAGTTACTTGTAAAATAACGAAATTTTCGCATTCAACTGAGAAAGCAACGCCTTTATAAGATTTAACTACAACTGGGTCGTTTTCCTTAATCCATTTGAGTGCTTCTTCAACTTGTTCGTAGTTGAGTGGGGTTAAGTTAAATTCATCGTCCATAAAGTAGTAAAGTTCACCGTCGGTATATGAATAAGTCATATTTCTAGTAGTGATAGTTGCTTCTTGAACTTTTTCGGTAGGGTTCCAAGTTTTTTCTAAAACTGCGCCAGTTACTACGTTCTTCATTTTAGTTCTTACGAACGCTGCACCCTTGCCCGGTTTAACGTGTTGGAAGTCCACGATGGTGTAAATGCCACTTTCATATTCGAAAGTAACGCCTTTTCTAAATTCGCCTGCTGAAATCATAAATGTATCTCCTTAAAAATTTTTCCTTATTTTTACCCTTTCGGGAACTCATAAAACTATGAGATTTTTATCGTCATTAAATAATCTAACGGCTTTGCTGTCTTTAAGCATTACTGTATCTTCAATTCTAATACCGAATTTGCCGTTAAAATACACGCCCGGTTCAACGGAAAATACCGTATTTTCAAGTAAAATATCCTTACTTTTTGGTGATAAATACGGACTTTCGTGAATTTCAAGCCCTATTCCGTGACCAAGTGAGTGCGTAAAATATTCACTAATACATGCGTCTTTTAACACGTCACGCGCTAATTTATCAGCATCAAAACCACTTATTCCAGCATAAATACCGTTAATTGCGTCTTTATTCGCCTTTAATACTAAATCATAAGTTTTAATAAATTCGTCAGTCGGCGTGCCGAAAAATAAAGTTCTTGTAATATCTGAACAATACCCGTTATATACGCAACCAGTATCAATTAAAACCACGCTGTCTTTAATCAGTTTGGTATTCCCCGTTACGTGATGTGGCACGGCTGAATTTTCGCCAAACGCTACGATAGTATCAAAACTCTCACCACTTGCGCCGTGCAAAAGAAAGTTTTTTACTAACGCATCCTTAAATTCTAATTCCGTAATCCCTTCTTTAAGTAGCGAAATTGTTTCATATAAAGCCGTTTGCGCTATTTTGCAAGCAGTTTTAATATCGTCAAGTTCATTTTCGTTTTTAATTTGCCTTAAACTCTTTAAAAAATCAGAACAATCTTTAATTTTAACGCCTAACTTTTTATATTTAATTAAATCACTTACGAAAGTTTTTTCAAAATTTAAATATACCGTTTTAATACCGTTGTTTTTTAAATAAGCCTTAATATCATCATCACAGCGGTATAAATTTGACGAAACGTCTTTACCATCTAACAAGGCAGAAACTGCATAGTTATATCTTGCGTCGGTAAAATACGCTTTTTTATCAGAAACGATTAAAAAACCTTCCGCAACTTCGATACCTGAAAAATATCGTCTATCTATCGCATCAGTTAATAAAAGCGCTTCTTTTTTTAGGTTAAAAGAAAACTTTCTCATAATCCCTCTAATGTATTTTATCAAAAAAAATACGATTAGTCAATTTGTTTGTAATTATTTTGCGCATTGCACCTTTGAAAAATAGATATTTTTCATTTCCAAAGCGTCTTCAGCCTGAGTTCCTGCCGATTCACAAACAATAAACGGCTCTAATTTAAGCGAAACCAACGCATCGGCAAGTGGTTCAAAATCAGGCCCGTAAATATCGTCGGCAAAAGTTAAATGTTTAACTTCCCCCTTTTTAGTGTACTCAATTTTAGAAAAATGTATATGTAAACGGCTCATTTTTTCATAGCCTAATTCATCAATCATAAATTTAAGCCTATCTAAATAGTCGTTTTTAGTCTTTAACGAGCCGTTTTCACGCGCGTTTACGTGCCCAAAATCGACACACGGCGTAAAAATATCGTCTATTTTACAAAATCTTGTAATTTCTTCAATCGTGCCTATTTGACCAAGTTTCCCCATAGTTTCTGGGCAATAAATAAAGTTATTAAGTCCACTTTCGTAAATGATATCACGAAGTTTATATAATCTTTTTTCGGTCAAATTAACGGCATCTTCTCTTGTTGCCTTACCTTGTGATGCCGGATGAAAAACTATACGATTTGCGCCCATAAAACGTGATGCTTTTGCCGACGATATTACGTAACCGAAAGATTTTTCAGCCATTTCATCATCAGGATTAGCAAAATTTATAAAATACGGTGCATGAACGGAAATTTCAACGCCTGCATCAAAGAACGCTTTACCGATTTTTCCCGCCGTTGATGAAGAAAGATTTACACCACGCCCAAAAGAATATTCAAAACAATCCAATCCTTTATTTTTAGTCCAAATCGCCGAATCAGTGCTTGACGAAAACCCTTCGTCATAAAAACTCAACGAATTACCACTTGGTCCAAATTTAATCATAAACTATTAACGTCCTTTTCAATTTGGTTTTTAAGTTCATCAACATTTAAAAACTTTTTAATTTTTCTTAAAAACTTTGTAAAATAAACGGTTAAATTTTTACCGTATAAATCGCCCGAATAATCTAAAATAAAAAACTCTAAAACCTTATCGTTAAAGTCAAAAGTCGGCGCGTTTCCGTAATTTATTACAACTTTGTATTTTTTATCGTCAATATAAGTATAACCAGCGTAAACACCCTCTTTTATAGGGAATTTTTCGTTAGAAAACGCTAAATTCACCGTGGGAAAACCTATGGTTTTACCTTTTCCACGACCGCTGACTACCGTGCCTGATATAAAATAGTCTTCACCACCTAATAAGTTGGTTACAAGTTGCATTTCGCCGAGTTTTAAATACTCTTTTAACTTCGTGGTTGAAGCGCGTTCTTTATTAAATAAAACTTCGCTTATAACCGATAATATTTTGCCGTTTTTTTCAGCGTACTCTTTTAAGTATAAAACGTTTCCTTCTGCCTTTAATCCAAAAGAAAAATCATCGCCACAAACGTAACCTAAAACTTCCACTTGTTCGTCAAGCCAAGTTAAAAATTCTTCTTTGGTTTTAGATAAAAAACTATCGTTTATAGGTGCAAAAATAACTTTTTCTATACCGTATTTTTTGATTTTAATAAGTTTTTCGTTTTGCGTGAACGCTACACCTAAACTTTTACCTAAATACGCCGATAAATCCCCGTCGAAAGTAAACAAAACGGGTATAGCGCCATTTTGTTTAGCGATTTTTACCGTTTCGTTAATAATCTTTATGTGTCCGACGTGAATAGCGTCGAAATTGCCAAGCGCCACAATAGTTTTCATCTATTATAAATCCCTAACGTACGATTTAATTTTTAGCGTTTTTTCACTAACTTCACCGACGCCCCAAAACACATCACCGTTATAAACGCGATAAAGCCCGTCTGAATATTCGTATTCACTATCAAAAACACCGTTTAATATCTTTTTCGCTTGATTTTCGGTTAAAATAATCTTATCAAAATTTATAACCGCATCTGCCTTTATTATATATTTACTTATATCTTCTGCTTTTGCAAAGTCTTCGTAAGTTACGGCGTTTTCTTGTGAAAACACCCCTGCCGACAACCTATTTAATGCCGACATAACTGCTTTTGTAGATAATTTATCGGCCAAATCACGGCAAAGCGAACGAATATAAGTTCCACCTTTACATTTAATTAAAAACTCGAAAGTTTTTTCATTTACTTGTCTTACGCACTTAAAATCAATCACGGTAACGATAGACGGCTTTAATTCAAACTCAACGCCCGAGCGAGCAAGTTCATAACCCCTTTTCCCGTCGATATTCTTTGCGGAATATTTAGGTGGGATTTGTTCAATTTCGCCTATGAATTCGTGTAAAACTTCGTCAATTTGGCTTTTTAATGGAATATTATCAGTCGTTGAAAGAGTTTCGCCCGTAATATCTATGGTGTCAGTTTCGTAACCAAATGTAAACTCAGCAAGGTAAGTTTTTTCCTTATCAAGCAAATAATTAAAAAGCCTATTAGCTTGATTTATTCCCATAGGAAGAACGCCTTCTGCCATTGGGTCTAAAGTTCCCATATGTCCAACTGATTGCTTGCCAAATTGCGCACGAATTTTCTTTTTAACGAGCATAACGGCAAGCGCCGACGACATATTTGCAGGTTTAATTATATTTATAAATCCGTTCATTATTCTAAAAACTGTTTAACGGTGGAAGTAATTTTATCTAAAACGTCGTACAAACTGCCGTTTATC
>JAGCMG010000070.1 GCA_017646555.1 Clostridia bacterium
AAAACCCGTACCGCCACAAATAATCGGTATTTTACCATTTTTTATAATATTATCAAGAGCTTTGGTTGCTAATTCTTCATAATCGGAAACGGAAAAGGTTTGTTTTGGCGAAACAACGTCTATTAAATGGTGTTTAACACCTTGTCTTTCTTCTAAACTCGGTTTAGCCGTGCCGATATCAAGGCCTTTATAAACAAGCATAGAATCAGCAGAAATAATCTCCGTATTAAGTTTTTTAGCAAGTTCAACTGAAAGCGCAGTTTTTCCTGAAGCCGTCGCGCCAACGATAACTATTACCTTTTTTAAATTATTCTCTTGAACCATTTATCAATTTCCGTACGGCTTATTTTAACAGCAACGGGTCTACCGTGTGGACATTTTAAGCCTAAATTATTTTTCAATTCTTTAATTAACGCGTCAATTTCACTTTTATCCAACTTATCGCCCGATTTTATTGCCGATTTGCACGCTTTTTGTGCTAATTTATCTAAAATATATTCGGGCAACTTGTCGTTAGAATAATCTTGCATATCCCCTATAATTTCACTAAAGAATTTTTCAAAATTCATTGAAATTAAAAGCGTTGGAACTGATATAACCCTTAAAGAGTTTATACCAAATTCTTCAAGTTCAATACCGATTTTACTTAAAGTGTTAACTTTTCCTTGTAAAAATTCAAATTCTATTGGCGATAAGTTAAGAACAAACGGCACTAAAAGTGGTTGTATCGCTAAGTTACCATTTGTAACGCTATTTATTAACTTATCATAAATAAGCCTTTCGTGGGCAGCGTGTTGGTCTATAAAATATAAACTTTCGTCGCTTTCTAAAATTAAATAAGTGTTTAACGCCTGCGTTAAAAAATCAAGCCTAATTTCAGTTTCAATTTTTTCTTGAACAATCGTTTGTGGTATTATTTCTTGCTTTTCTTGCGCCGATTGCTTTTTCTTTTCAAGAGCCTCTAAATACGCTTTATTTTCAGCAAAAATATCGTCGTATTTTTTATCTTTTTCCTTTCTTGTTTTTTCTGCTTTATCAAGATTTCTAGAAACTGAAAAATTATCGCTATCATCACTACTTTTCGTGTCTGAAAAAACGATATTATCAAAGAATTTATTTTTATTTTCGTTAACTATTTCAGTTTTAACAGTATCTACTACTAATTTTTGGTCTATTTCATTATAAGAAGTAGCGTCTTCAACAATATTTAACACTTCGCTTGAGCCGTCTAAAACTTTAGAAACAACCGAATAAATGCTACCGTAAACGACCTGGTTATTAGAAAAACGCACGTCACTTTTAGTTGGGTGCACGTTCACGTCAACAATTTCCCTTGGCATATCGACTTTTAATACGAAAAACGGATATTGTCTTTTCATTAAATAAGCCGAATAAGCGTTAGCAATGGCCGAGGAAACGGTTGAATTTATAACGTATCTACCGTTTACAAAGAGTGATTGGTGTGATTTATTGCCTTTTGTAAAGTAATGTTTTCCTAAATAACCGTAAATGCGTAAGCCGTGTTTAATGGTATCGATAAAAAAGCAATCGGAAACGGTTTTCGCGCCGTAAACTGCAACTAATGCGTTTTCAAATCCGTCACCAAAAGATTGATAAACGATTTTTCCGTCGGCAATATACTTAAAAGCGATATCTGGATAACCCAAAATAAGTCTTAAAACGATATTGGTAATTTCGCCTTCTTCTGCTCTAACACTTTTTAAAAATTTTTGTCTTGCAGGCACGTTAAAAAATAAGTTTTTAACTTCAATTACCGTACCGTCTAATGCCGGAACGTCCTCTAAAACGGTGTTTAAACCACCTTCGGTATAAATATACGCGCCATTTTCTTGGTCTGCCGTTTTAGAAGTAATCTTAAATTTAGAAACGGACGAAATGCTTGCAAGCGCTTCACCCCTAAAACCTAAGGTAAGCATATTATCAAGGTCTTCAATTTTGATAAGTTTGCTGGTAGCGTGCGCTAAGATAGATTTAGGAAGTTCGTTTTTTTCGATACCACAACCATCGTCGGTAATTTTTATTAAATCAATACCGCCGTTTTCTATTTCAATTTTAATATTAGTCGCGCCTGCATCAATAGAGTTTTCAACAAGTTCTTTTACAACGGAAAATGGTCTTTCAACTACTTCGCCCGCGGCTATTTTATTGTAAGTTTTACTATCTAAAACGTTAATTTTTGCCATAAACTAATTTTTATCCACTTTTTCTTTCAAATCTGCCAATATGTTAAATGCTTGCATTGGCGAAATATTATTTAAATCAAGTTCACTAATTATTTTTTCAACTTGAGAGTAGTTAACAAAATTTTCAACTTTTTCTTCATTTTTTGAAGATTTTTTCGTTAAATCGCTCTTTTCAAGTTTTTTAAGGATTTCTTTCGCTCTTAAAGTAACCGACTTATCAACACCTGCAAGTTCAGCAACTTCAATACCGAAACTTCTATTCGCGCCACCACGAACGATTTTTCTTAAAAATACTATCGTACCATTTAGTTCTTTAACGGTTATTTTATAGTTTTTTACGCCTAAAAGTTTGCCTTCAAGTTCGCTAAGTTCGTGATAATGCGTTGCAAAAAGTGTTTTTGCCTTTAAATTTTTAGCGATATATTCTACTACTGCCCAAGCAATACTTAATCCGTCGTAAGTACTTGTGCCACGCCCGATTTCATCTAAAATAACTAAACTGTTTTCAGTGGCATTTTTTAAAATCGTTGCGACCTCAGTCATTTCAACCATAAAAGTACTTTGGTCAAAAATAAGGTTATCGCTTGCGCCTATTCGTGTAAATACTTTATCGGTTAAAGGAATTTCCGCTTTTTGAGCAGGCACGAAAGAGCCGATATGCGCCATTATGGTAATGAGCGCAACCTGACGCATATAAGTTGATTTACCAGCCATATTTGGGCCAGTAATTATAAGCATGTTGTTTTCGTTTTTATCGGCAATCGTGTCGTTTGGAACGAAAGCGTCTTTAGTAATTGCCTCAACGACAGGGTGTCTACC
>JAGCMG010000071.1 GCA_017646555.1 Clostridia bacterium
CGACGACGTGCAAGCAGTTTTAGTTTCTACTTCGTGGGAAACGCACGTTTCAGTTTCTATCGACGCTATGAAAGCAGGCAAAATTACTGCTATGGAAGTTGGTGGCGCTTATAACGAAGAGGAACTTTGGGAACTCGTTGACGTATACGAAAAAACTAAAGTTCCGTTTATGTTCCTTGAAAACTGTTGCTTTGACCATCAAGAACTCGCCATTACTCATATTGCTAGAAAAGGGCTTTTCGGTAATATCGTACACGGTGCAGGCGCTTACGCTCACGACCTTCGTGAAGAAGTTACCACCGGTAAAGAACGCCGTCATTATCGCCTTAAAAACTATATTGAAAGAAATTGCGAAAACTACCCTACTCACGAACTTGGCCCTATCGCTAAAATTATGGGCATCAACCAAGGCAACCGTATGGTTAGTTTAGTTTCTATGGCTACAAAACAATTCGGTATGACTGAATACGTTAAAAATCATCCTGATACGATAGACCAGTCGCTTTTAGACGTTGAATTTAAACAAGGCGATATGGTTAGCACCATTATCACTTGCGAAAATGGTCAAACTATTTCGTTAAGACTTGACACTTCACTTCCAAGATTTTATAATCGCGAACTTTGTTTACACGGCACGAAAGGTATGTACAACGAACTTTCGCGTATAGTGTTCTATGAAGGCGATAACGAATGGGATAGAATGTCGTTAATGAATAACCAAGACGAACGCTTTAAAGAATTTATGCCTAAAATGTGGGCTAACATCACCGAAGAACAAAGAAAAACTGGCCACGGTGGTATGGACCACTTTATGCTTAAAAAGTTTGCGCATTGTGCGTTGAACGGCTTACCTATGCCACTTGACGTTTACGATGCTGCTGCTTGGATGGTTATCACTTGCTTGTCTGAAAAATCTATCAAAGAAGGCAAGGTCGTTGAAATTCCTGACTTTACTCGCGGTGCGTATAAAGTTCGTCCTATTACTGACGTTATTGATTTTGACAAAGACTAATTTAATAATAATCTAAATAAAAAGGCGAGAATTTCCCGCCTTTTTTTATTATTTGGTTAAATTTTAGCGTTAACGGTTATGCGAAAGTTGACCAAAATTTAAAATTCCGTTAGATTTTTACGATAACGGCGTGGCAAATAATTGTCCTGCAGTTTTTTATTTTTGCGCTCTTTTATATTAACAGCGTCAAAATACTCTTTCCAAAGTTTGCGATAATTTTCTTCCGTTTCGTTTATATAAACGGTAAGTGGTACGGGTGGCGTAAAACATTTTAACGTTTTGGTATCGTACATCGCTACGATATTTCGTTTTTCGTCGTGGATTATAAACGCGTGGTATTTAAAGCGTTTTTTAAAGTGGTGCGCTATAAGTTCAGTTATATCGTTATCGGGCGAATAATGCGCGTATAAAACACCGTTTTCCGTTTCGGAAAATCTTAAAAAACCCTTAAACCTATGCGCCTCTAACCCTACTTTTGCTTTTAAGTCAGTAAATTCCATAACAGTTAAATCACCGTAATCAAAAGCGATATCTTTTTGGCTGTCAATAACCTTTTTAATATAATTAAAACAAATGGTTTCCTTTTCGTCAAGGCAAGATTTTAACGCGATTTTAAGCATTTGGACAGTATCTTCCCCTGCGTATTTAATAATTGCCGTTTGCACTCTATTAGCCTTTTTTTCGTCGGTTTCTATCTTTTTAATTTTCGTGCCGATAGGCATTTGGTACAATGGTTTTGAAGTAACGATATCGGGGATTTCTTGCATTTTATAACTTTCAAACACGGCAGAATATAAACCGAATAAAGTATTATCTATCTCATAAATAATCATACTTCCCCCGTTAATACGCTACCAGATATTTCGTCGTTTGAAAATAATGATAGTTGCGTGTAATTATCTGACGAAGAATCAAGTAGCAATAAGTTTTTTATTACGCGAAAATCGTCGTTACCGAAAAATTTACCACCTACCGTTATAAAGTGTTTTGCGCGTTTTAGTACGACGCGCATTCTTTTTAGCATTTCAAAATCGAGTTTACCGTATTTGCGCGCCGAAACAATTCGCCTTGCAGAGCGAATACCTATTCCTGGCACGCGTACTAACATTTCGTAATCGGCTGTGTTTACTTCCACGGGGAAACGGTGTGGGTTTTTAAGCGCCCAATGACATTTAGGGTCGTAGCCGACTTCTAAATTTTCGTCCTCGTCAAGAATTTCTTTGGCGCTAAAACCGTAAAACCTTAATAGCCAGTCGGCTTGATATAAGCGATGTTCCCTTAAAAGTCCCACGGGCGTGGTTGGTAAATATTCCGTTTTAAAATTCGTTGGCACATACGACGAAAAGTACACCCTTTTTAATTTATATTTATCGTATAAGCCTTGCGTGAGCCTTAAAATATGCCCGTCCTTTTCAGGCGAAGCGCCTACAATCATTTGTGTGGTTTGCCCAGCAGGTAAAAAGCCACGCCTAAATTTACCTGGTTCATCCTTATAAATATCGTCGGAAAGTTGACGCATAGGCGCAAAAATGGTTTTAGCGCTTTTTTGTGGCGCTAATAGGCGCAAACTGTTTTCAGTAGGAAGTTCAATATTAAAACTCATACGGTCAACGTACATACCTGCGCGCTCAATAAGTAACCTATCTGCCCCCGGCACGCCTTTAAGGTGAATATACCCACCAAAACCGTATTGTTTTCTTAACTTTATAACCGTTTCTAAAAGCCTTTCCATAGTATAGTCGGGCGAACGTTCCACCGCGGAAGATAAAAATAACCCTTCTATATAATTGCGCTTATAAAAATTCATAGTGAGTTCACAAATTTCGTCAGGGGTTGCCGACGCGCGTGGAGCATCTACCGAACGGCGATTTACACAGTATAAACAGTCGTAACAACATTTATTAGTAAGCAAAATTTTAAGTAATGAAACGCAACGCCCGTCAGCCGTAAAAGAGTGACATATGCCCCCTTTTGAACAATCCCCTAACGTGCCTTCTCCACTACGCTTTGAGCCGGAAGATGAACAAGATACGTCGTACTTTGCTGATTCAGTTAAAATTTTAAGTCTTTCCCCGTCAAGCATTTTTACCACCTTTAACCTTATTATAACACTTATTATATGCAAAGTCAAACATATGTTCGTATTTTATAAAATGATTTTAATGACGGTTTTTTGAATTGTTTCATATAATAAATTATGAAAATTATCGAATACGACGCTTTTTTAGCGATAGAATACGCTAAAAAATGGGCAAAAAGCAGAAATCCTAACTATTACGACTTTTCTTTAATAGGTGGGGACTGCACGAATTTTTGCTCACAATGTTTATATTCTTCGTGCAAAGTTTTTAACTACACTAAAAATTTGGGCTGGTACTATATTTCACCAACAAACCGTGCCCCTGCTTTTACTGGGGTTGAAGAATTTTATACTTTTTTAATTTCTAACCAAAACGGCGTTGGCGATAAATCGGGGCCGTTTGCAAAAGAAATTGATTTGACCGATATATCAGTAGGCGATTTTATTCAACTTGGGCGCGCCGACTTTCGCTTTTATCACACGCTTATAGTTACAGATATAAAACAAGGTGTTCCGTTAGTTTCGGCGCACACTTTTGACGCGTTAGATAAACCACTTTTTAATTATTCTTTCGAAAAATTAAGATGCATTAAAATTTTAGGCGCAAGAATTCCATAACAAAAAACGCGCCGTAAAAAGCGCGTTTTTTATATGCTATTAAACTGAAAATAATAAATCGGTGTAGTCGGGCATTGGCCAGTATTCTTTGCCGACAATTCCTTCAGCCTCGTCCGTTAAGGCGCGAAGTTTTGTCATAGCGTTAAACACTTCTTTTCTATAATAGGTTGCAAGTTCGGCTTTTATATTTATCTTTGCCGTGCCGTTTAATAAAATTTCAATAAACTTTGCAGTTTCTAAAATCTTATTATTGATATCGGACAACTTTTTAAATAGCGAAACTTCTTGCGAATTATCAAAATCCGGACATACGTCCCTTTTCGTTTTGATTACGTTCCCTAAAGTTAAAAGATATTCATTCACTGCTGGGTAGATTTCTTTTTTAGCCATATCTACCATTGTAAGCGCTTCGATATTTATGGTTTTTACATAACTTTCAAGCATAATTTCCGTACGGCTTTCTATTTCTGCACGGGTCATTACAGCGTGGCTTTCAAATAACGCTATATTCTTTTCATCCTTAAAATGTGGGATTGCTTCGTCGGAAGATTTATAGTTTTTAAGACCGCGTTTTTCGGCTTCAATCACCCAATCTTCTGCGTAGTTGTTGCCGTTAAAGATTATGCGTTTATGGTCTTTTATGGTTTTTGCAACAAGTTTATTGAGCGCACCGTTAAAGTCGTCCGCTTTTTCAAGTTGGTCGGCAAACTGTTTAAGTTCTTCCGCCACGATAGTGTTAAGCACGGTGTTAGAGTCCGAGATTGAAAATGCTGAGCCAAGCATACGGAATTCAAATTTATTACCCGTGAAGGCGAACGGCGAAGTTCTATTTCTATCCGTCGTATCCATAGGAATATCAGGCATTGCGTCAACGCCTAATTTCATTACCTTTTTGGATTTTGCGCGATAAGCGTTGCCCCTATCGATAGCGTCGATAATTTCTTCAAGTTCGTCACCGATAAACATTGAAATTATGGCAGGCGGGGCTTCGTTCGCACCTAAACGGTGGTCGTTGCCTGCGCTTGCTACCGATACTCTTAATAAGTCTTGATATTCGTCAACTGCCTTTATTACGGCTGAAAAGAATAACATAAATTGTGCGTTTTCATACGGAGTTGAGCCTGGTTCAAACAAGTTAACGCCTGTATTAGTTGAAAGCGACCAGTTGTTATGTTTACCGGAACCGTTTACGCCTGCAAAAGGTTTTTCGTGCAATAAGCAAACAAGCCCGTGTCTTTCAGCGACCTTTTTCATAACTTCCATAGTTATTTGGTTGTGGTCGGCAGCGATATTCGTCGTCGTGAAAATCGGTGCAAGTTCGTGCTGTGCTGGCGCTACTTCGTTATGCTTGGTTTTTGCGTAAACGCCAAGTTTCCAAAGTTCGTTGTCAAGGTCTTTCATATACTCTGAAACGCGTGGGCGAATTGCACCGTAATAATGGTCGTCAAGTTCTTGCCCCTTACTTGGTTTTAAGCCGAAAAGCGTTCTACCGGTTAATAAAAGGTCCTTTCTTGAATCGAATAAGTTTTTATCTATTAAAAAGTATTCTTGTTCAGGACCAACGGTCGGCGTTACCCTTTTTATATCTTCTTTGCCAAAAAGTTTAAGTATACGCAAGGCTTGTTTATTAACAGCCTCCATCGACCTTAAAAGTGGTGTTTTTTTATCAAGAGCCTGTCCACCGTATGCGCAAAACGCAGTAGGTACGCAAAGCGAGCCGTCTTTAATAAACGCAAATGAGGTAGGGTCCCAAGCCGTGTAACCACGCGCTTCAAAGGTCGCCCTTAAACCACCCGACGGAAAGGACGACGCGTCCGATTCGCCTTTGATGAGTTCTTTGCCCGAAAATTCCATAATTACACCACCGTTTACGGTTGGCGAAATAAAGGAATCGTGTTTTTCAGCAGTAATACCAGTCATTGGTTGAAACCAGTGCGTATAATGAGTTGCGCCCTTTTCAATAGCCCAATCTTTCATTGCATTTGCAACGACTTGCGCCACTTCAAAATCGATATGTTTACCTTCGTTAATGGTCTTTTTGAGCGACTTATAAACGTCTTCTGGAAGACGCGCGCGCATTACTTCGTCGTTAAAAACGTCTATACCGAAAATTTCTGGTATATTCATAAAAACTCTCCTTGGTATAAATAATACTATATTACATAATAATAATATTGTTATATAGCGATTTTGTCAATCAAATTACCCTAATTTTAAAACTCACTTGAAAAGCATTTATAAATATGTTATCATATATTCAACCAATCATTTGCTTATATGTAAAGGAGTTCATATGAAAATACGATTTAATGAAGACGAAAGCGTTGTAAAAACCATTCAAGACGGGCTTAAACAAAAAGACGGGTTCTGCCCTTGTAAAATAGGCAAAAAACCCGAAAATAAATGTATGTGCGAAGAATTTAAAGCGCAGATTAAAGACCCCGAATTTGAAGGCTTTTGTCATTGTATGCTATACTATAAAGAAAAATAAATTATTAAAAGTGGTACGGTTTCATTATACCGTACCACTTTATTTTTAGCCACGATTAGTTTTCTTCTATTATTTCGGGTTTTATTATTACGCCTTTTATAGGCAAATATTTGTCTTTTCTAATTAGAGTTTTTTCTATTATTTTATCGCCTTTATATTTAACTAAATACCCGTTAGAAATAAGTCCATTTTTAGCGTTAGATAAAATTTCTTCTTGTTCTATTTCATTTGAATATATTATATCGGGTGGAGGTGGGGTGATTTCTTTAACCTTTTCACTAACGCGCTTATATTGATAGCCGTCGCTTTCTCCGTAAATTTTAACCGTTATTTTTGTATCACTTGCATATATGCGAATATATAAAGGTAACGCCCTATCATTGATAAACTTTAAGTCGGCGTAGCCGTAACTCACCATTGCATCAAACGACGGTTTTACATAAGAAACCCTTAAACTGTGCGCGTGGCATTCGGTAACCGTTAGCCCTGCCAACAGGACGGCGTTATAAAGCGTTGTTGAAACTTGACAAACCCCACCACCTATGCCTTCGCTAAATTTACCGTCTTTAATAATAGTGGCTGGCAAAAATCCGTTTGCTTTATTTCGTATTCCGACGACGTCGTTAAAGGAAAATTCTTCGCCAATATCTAAAAAGTAGCCGTCTATTTTGCTTGACGCGCGTTTAAGATTATGAACGCGTTCTTTTTGATTAGCAGAATATTCCGTTGAAAAACTTGATATAAGGGTAAAATTTTTGTCCGTAGTTTTTTTAGGCGTAGCGTAACAAATTTGTGGTTTGTACAAAAACGCTGTTAGAAAAAAAAGCAAAATCAAAAAACGCATAACGCGTGATTTAAAATAAGTCATTATACTATAAGTTTTTGTAATAAATAAAAAAATATGCGTAAAGTCAACCCTTACGCATATTTATCAGTTAAATTTTTAATTAAATCTTTTTAGCGTTAGCCATTAAATACTTTTCAGCCTCAGCATTCCAAAGCCCGTTGTGACGGTTACAAATTTCGGCTAAATCCTTAAAGAACTTATCGGTTTTACCAAGTTCTTCAAAATCAGCGATTGCCGTCATAGGCATAGCAACTTGCGTATAGCAAAGTTTTTTGCCGGCAGGAACTAAATTAAGTTCTTTCGTCGTTTGCGCTACTGAATCAAGCCCACCTACGTGCGTTACCATTACGGCTGGGTTTAAACTCCCCTCACTCATCATATCAAGACTTTCAATCATATCGGCAGTAGTCCCACCCGCGTTGCCTGCTACATGTGAGAAGTTGTAATGCACGTCGTAAAAGTTGATTTCTGCTTTAAGTTCTTTATTGGTAGGACCTGCAAAGAAGTTGATACAACCATCAAATCCTAAAATATCGTCGGCTTGTTCAATGACTGCTTTAACCGGTGCGTACACGAATACGTCGTCATAGCCAACGCCACCAGTTAATTCTTTGAGCGAAGAAACAGCGTCGCTTTTAGCCGTGTTAATGTAATGTAATTCAACACCGCGTTCTTTTGCGTATTCCTTAGAGAAAAGTTTTTCTGCAC
>JAGCMG010000072.1 GCA_017646555.1 Clostridia bacterium
CACGAATCAGGCCATGCAATTTTAGCTAAATTATTACCAAACTGCGACCCTGTGCATGAAGTTTCAATTATTCCACGTGGTCAAGCGGCAGGTTATACAATGACTAGACCTGATAGCGACGATAACCATATCACTAAAAATAAGCTTTTAGACGATATCGTAATGACGCTTGGTGGTAGAGTGGCTGAAGAACTTATTATTAAAGACATATCAGCAGGCGCTTCTGGCGATATTCAAATGATAACAAAGCGTGCACGTGCAATGGTAACCGAATGGGGTATGAGCGATAAAGTCGGTCCTATTTCATATGGTTCGGATAGAGAAGTATTTATCGGTAGAGATATGGCTTCGCACGTAACTTATAGTGAACAAACGGCAGCGCTTATTGACGCAGAAGTTAAGGAAATTATAGAAAACGCGCTTGCTAAAGCAAGGGATTTATTAAAGGCGAATAAAAATCTTCTTGACACGATGGCAAGGGTTTTAGTTGAAAGAGAAACCATTTACACCGAAGAAGTCAATATGATTATGGACGGCAAGAGTGCTGAAGAAGTCTTCGATTTTATGGACAAAAACGAAGAAGCGTTAATGGAAAAACCGTTTGAACGTGGTAACGCTAATATTGAAAGCGAAAATTCTTCTATTGAAACAATCGCTAATTTTGAAAGCGAACCAAAAGTAGAAGAAAACACGAACGAAAATACCGACGTGGAACAAAAAAGCGACGAACGGTATGATGAAAATGCGCCAAAAGAAGAAAATTAAGTAAAAAAATAAACGAAAGAAAAAAAGGTAATATGAGTAAAACCATAGCATTTGCAAACCAAAAAGGCGGGGTAGGAAAAACTACTACTTGTATAAATTTAGCGTCCTACCTTGCAAAAAGTGGTTTAAAAATTTTAATAGTAGACCTTGACCCACAAGGAAACGCAACGACGGGTTTAGGTATAATAAAAAGTCAATTAAAACAATCGGTATACAACGTATTAATTGATGAACTTCCTATCAAAAAAGCGATAATTCCAACGCTAGTTGAAAATATGGATATACTTCCGTCGGACATAAATTTAGCCGGCGCAGAAGTAGAACTTGTTTACACGAAAGAAAGAGAAAAAGTTCTTAAAAAAGCGTTATCGGCAGTAAAATCAAGTTACGATTATATAATGATAGACTGCCCACCGTCATTAGGATTATTAACGATAAACGCACTCACGGCATCAAACGGAACAATTATTCCTATTCAAAGCGAATACTACGCGCTTGAAGGTTTAAGCCAACTTATGAACAATATAAAATTAGTTAAGCGTCACTTAAACCCTGATTTACAAATCGAAGGCGTTCTTTTAACTATGAACGATAGTAGAGCGACGATGAGTAAGCAAATTGCCGAAGAAATTAGAAAATTCTTTGGTAAAAAATTATACGACACGATTATTCCGCGTAACGTTAAACTTGCTGAAGCACCAAGCCACGGTGTTCCTATAATGATGCACGATACGCGTTGTACGGGCGCAAAAGCGTATAAAGCACTTTCGGAAGAATTTTCAAGAAAACAGTCAGGCAATTAAATTAATTACGACTAACTAAAATATTTATTAAAATTTGACTAAAAAACCTAAATTCAACGCATAAGGAGAAATATTATGAAAAACAAAGGATTAGGAAGAGGATTATCGGCAATCTTTTCCGAAACTGAAGAAGATTACGGCAAAAATCTTCTATTTGACGAAGGGGAAGATAAGGACAACCGTCAAGTATCTGAAGTAGATATAACGGCAGTTTTTGCAAACCCAAACCAACCACGTAAAGTTTTTGACGAAACGGCACTTAACGAACTTGCGTCTTCTATTTCAAAACACGGCGTAATTATGCCTATTATCGTAAACAAGAGTGGTAATAAGTATATGATTATCGCGGGTGAAAGAAGATGGCGCGCAAGCCGTATTGCAGGTTTAAAGCGCGTACCCGTTATAGTTAAAAATTATTCCGAACGCCAAATCAAAGAAATTTCTCTTATTGAAAACTTACAAAGAGAAGACCTTAATCCTATCGAATCGGCAACAGCAATGAAGTCGCTTATGGAAGATTACGGTTTAACTCAGGAAGAACTTGCTGATAGAATCGGTAAATCCCGTCCTGCTATTGCAAATACTTTAAGACTTTTATCACTTTCGCCGGAAGTTATAAAATTAGTCGCAAACGGTGAACTTTCAGCAGGTCACGCAAGGGCGCTTATTACTATGCCTACGCCAGACCAACAAAAACTTGCTAAAGAAGCCGTAAAAGCAGGTTTATCCGTTCGTGACGTAGAAAATAAGGTAAAAGAATTCTTTACCCCACCTGAAGAAAAAGAAAAGAAAAAACGCCCTGAACAAAGTGCCGACTTAAAAGAATTTATCAACCGTATGCAAAGAATTTTAGGTACCAAAGTTAACGCTATCGGTAACGATAATAAGGGTAGAATTTACATAGACTACTATTTAAGAGATGATTTAGATAGAATTTCTGATATTTTAGACTTCGTTGAAAAAAATAAAAAATAAACTTTAATTTTTATAAAAAACAAAAAAACAACGCATACCGTTATGCGTTGTTTTTATTTTACGTATATAATTTTAATACCTTTTTCAACGGCGTATTTAACCGTGTTATAAGTTCCACCTGACTTTTTATTTAAAAAAGCAATTAAAACGGAAGAATTATCTACCATATATTTATTTCGCTTAAACATACAAGTAGGTGTGTATTCGCTGGATAAAATTTTAACGTCGTCACAATTTTTAATTTGCCTAAAATATTCTTCCTTTTGCTTTTGATTAAAACGCGCGTATTGTTTTACGCAAGGAACGCAAGCAATAATTTTTATATTAGGGTAAGTTTTTTTAAGTTCTTCAAGTGTTTGAAAACAAACGGTATCAAACCCGATTGCCATACCTATTAAAAAATTTTCGTAACCAGCGCCGATTAAATTTATAAATTCGTTTTTTAGTTTATCTAAATTAAGTCCACTTAAATTAAATCGGTGTCCTGTTACGGCGCAAGTTTTTTCTTTTATCATAACGGATTTTTTCTTTCTTTACCCCTACCACGTGGGTATTGATTAGGGGTGTTTTTAATTTTTTCTATCTTAATAATACCACGCTTAAAATCAAAAAGTTCAAAGGCTTTAACTGATTTTAATTTGCCACCTAAAACGGAAATGGCAGTAGACGCCTCCCTCAATTCTTCTTCAAAGTCGCCCTTAAATGAAATAAAATACCCACCTTTTTTTACAAACGGCATACAGTATTCAGATAAAGTATTAAGTCTAGCCACGGCGCGCGCCGAACACATATCAAACTTTTCACGATAGTTTAAATTTTTAGCAAGTTCTTCGGCTCTACCATTAACCACGTTTATATTTTTAAGGTTAAGTTTTTCAATAACAATTCTTAAAAACGAACATTTTTTTTCAGTCGCTTCAAGTAAAGTTACTTTTAAGTTTGGATTAGTAATTTTAATAGGGATTGCAGGAAATCCACCACCAGAGCCAATATCAATTAAACTTTCACCTTCTAATAATGAATTACCCATCAAACTATCAATAAAATGTTTTTTAACTATTTCAATATCGTCAGTTATAGCAGTAATATTAAATTTTTCATTATATTCTTTTAGCAAG
>JAGCMG010000073.1 GCA_017646555.1 Clostridia bacterium
CAGATATCAATTTAGGTTTAACTCACGAACAAGTTGAAGAAAGAGATTCTCACTATTTAACTAACGCAACTGAAAAGAACTATTCTAAATCGTATTTAAGCATATTCTGCTCTAACCTTTTTACCTTTTTTAACTTACTTGGGTTAGTTGTTACGGTTGCTTTAATAGTAGTTCGCGCGCCTATTTCTAACTTTTTCTATGCAATAATTTATCTTGCGAATATTTCAATAGGTATTATTCAAGAAGTTCGCGCTAAACACTCTATTGAAAGATTATCGCTTATATCGTCTAAAACTTCAAAGGTTTTAAGGAACGGTGAAGTTGTTGAGTTAAATGCTGACGATATAGTGCTTGACGATATCGTTTTATATGAAATCGGTAACCAGATTATGACCGACTGCGTTATCGTTGAAGGTGAAATTGAAGTTAACGAATCACTTTTAACGGGTGAATCGGTTGCAATCAAAAAAGGCGTTGGCGACCAGCTTTACGCAGCATCCTTTATAACGAGTGGCCATTGTAAAACGCAAGCGATAAAAGTTGGTAAAGAAAATTATATTCAAAAACTTTCAGCAAAAGCAAAAAGATATAGAAAGCCGAATTCCGAACTTATGCGTTCACTTTCAACGCTTATATCAATTATCGGTATAATTATAGTACCACTTGCTGTTGCTAACGTATTTAAAGCACTTCAAACCACTCCTATCTTGCGTGAGGCAGTCTTAAGTACTTCGGGTCTTATAATAAGTATGATACCTGCTGGTATGTTCTTATTGACCAGTATGGCGCTAGCCGTTGGCGTTATTAGACTTGCGCGTCATAATACGCTCGTTCAAGACCTTTATTCGCTTGAAATGCTTGCGCGCGTTGACGTTTTATGTTTAGACAAAACCGGTACGATTACAGACGGTAGGATGAAAGTAAACGACTGTATTTTACTTAACAACCCTGCTAATTACACGATTAGTGAAGTTATGGGCTCAATGCTTTCAGCACTTAATGATAGCAACCAGACTTCCGTTGCCCTATACAATCACTTTGGGCATAGCACGGCGTTAAAACCAACGGCAATAGTACCGTTTTCTTCCGATAAAAAACTTTCAGCCGTAACATTTAGCGATGTAGGTACTTACGCGTACGGTGCGCCTGAATTCGTATTAAAAGAAGTTCCTGAAAAGTTACAAAACCTTATTCGTCAATACGCATCAATGGGTTTAAGAGTGCTTATTTTAGCAAATTCAAAGAGTTCTATTACTGCAAACGGTAATATACCTGCTCAAATGAAACCTATTGCTCTTATCACTATCGCCGATAGCGTGCGTGAAAATGCTGCAGCAACGATAAAATGGTTTAAAGATAATGACGTTGCAGTTAAGGTAATTTCGGGTGATAATCCACTCACAGTATCTGAAATAGCAAGGCGCGTTGGCGTTGCAAACGCCGATAAATATATTAGTTTAGAAGGCATGAGTGAACGCGACGTTATAGCAGTTGCTGATAAATATACTGTTTTTGGTAGGGTTTCCCCTGAACAAAAGGCTATTTTAATTAAGTCAATGAAACTTGCTGGCCATAACGTTGCAATGACTGGTGACGGCGTAAACGATATACTTGCAATGAAAGAGGCTGACTGTGCCGTAGCGATGGCTTCGGGCTCTGACGCAGCTTGTAACCTTGCGCATTTAGTTTTAACGGACAATAACTTTAATTCAATGCCAAAAGTCGTGCAAGAAGGTAGGCGAGTTATTAACAATATTCAAAAGAGTTCTTCCCTGTTTTTAATGAAGACTTTATTTGCAATGATGCTTGCCGTTTTAACCCTTTTAGTGCCAGACTCTAACTATCCACTTGAAACAAACAGTTTAATGCTTGTAGAAGTTTTCGTTATAGGCGTACCAAGTTTCTACTTCTCGCTACAAGCAAACGATAAGCGCGTTGAAGGTAAATTTATTAACTACGTCATTAGTAAATCTTTCCCGTCGGCATTTTTAATGTTCGCATCTGTTGCTTTGATAATGCTTGCACAAAAAGTTTTATCACCGTATTATCCGTCGTTTGTTGATATTGACTTGTACACTACGATGATGATTTATGCAGTTACAATTACTGGTACGATAATGCTTTATAGAATTTGTCAACCATTTAACTTGTATCGCTCTATTTTATATATAATTTGTGCGACAGCGATTTTTGCTTTCTTAATCGTTTCAATCTTTTTAGGGTCAGATATAATAGGAACTGTTGCATTTACACCACTTTATAAAACGTGGCATCATATTTTGATAATAGTTACGATTTTATCGCTTATAATACCGATATCATCTGGGCTTGATAACGCAGGTTCAATATTTAGAAAAAACCCAAAAAATAATAAAAAATCTAACGAAGATTAATTAAATAACAGCGCTTTGATAGCGCTGTTATTTATATAATAATGTTATATAGGAGTTAACTATGATTAAAAACAAAGGCTTACGCCTACTTTTAACCTTTATCATTACCGCTGTTACGGCTGTAATTGCTAATTTCATTGATTTGGCTTTTGACACTAACGGTAATTTGATTTTAGCATCTTTATTTTCGGGCATAATTTTAATTTTTTATTCATTACATATGGACATTATTGATGAAGACCCACTTACTATTATCGTAAGATTTTTCAAAAACGTTTTACTCGTATTGCTAGTTGGCGCGTTTGTTATTTTCCTTTTACTTGGCGCGTTACCTGCATTTGGCAGTATTGAAACGGACGGTAGATTAATCTTTTCAATGTTAATTGCTACGGTTTTAACTTTCTTTTTAATTAACTTTTCAAACGTGTTATTTTCTGAAGAAGTTTTTTGGGGACTTTATCCGTATTTCGTATTAGCAATTACCGCAATTTCTTTCGCGTTAAGCCTTTTAATATCGCTTTTAGGCTCACTTGCATTTATTCCATCAATCGTATTTATCGTGGTTGGCGTAATTTCCTTAATCGTTGCGTTTAAGAAAGATTATTTAGCGTTTATCTCTCCAAAACACGCAAAAATTTATATGCCTTCAAGTGGTAATTATTCAAATGATGATAATTCTGAAAAAAAACAAGGCAACGGCGGTATTCGTAGGGTTATGCTTAACGTTTGTTCAAGCGGTATTCCAGCGTCAAAATGGTTGCCTAACAACAACTATTACTCTCCAAGGGTAAATTGGCATTTAGACCCTGAAAGCGACGATACCGTTGTCGTTGAAATCGGTGGTTCGATTTATATTCACGATTCCGAAAGCCCTAACAACGATTATAAAGATATTGCAAGAACTGTTGACGGTTATAGAGACGATATTAAAAAACAAGTTAAAAATAATTACCAAAGTTACACTAAAAGCGCTATCAAAGACGGTGTTGATTGCAGTCGTATTCGTTA
>JAGCMG010000074.1 GCA_017646555.1 Clostridia bacterium
AGTTAAAAACAGGGGGCAGAGCGTTCTTTTCGTTAAACGGTGAAAACGCGCAAGAACTTGCCGATAAATTCAACGGCGAAAAGTATTTAACGGGCAAAGAAAACTGTTACGCTTACGCAAAAGATATCAAAACCACGGCAAACGGCTCTACCTTTACCTTGTGTTTAGACGGTGAAAAAGAAATAAAATGTTCGACTTCATTAATCGGCGAACACTCTGTGTCTAATATCGTTTTAGTTTCGGCAGTGGCGCATAATTTAGGTATGTCGGTGGAAGAAATTTCACTCGGTATCAATCGTTTACACGCCATAAAGCATAGGCTTGAAGTCGTTAAAGGTCAAAAGGGCATAACGGTAATAGACGATAGTTACAACGCAAATTCCGTCGGTGCAGACTGCGCGCTTAAAGCGTTAAATGAGTTTGAAGGTAGAAAGATTATCGTAACCCCAGGGCTTGTTGAACTTGGCGCCGACCAAAAACGGCTAAACTACGAATTCGGTAAAAAGATAGCTAAAACTTGCGATATAATGATAATTTCAGCAAAGCACAACGCTGAAATGTTAATCCACGGCTTTACCGACGCGGGAAAGGAAAAAGAAAATATTCATTACGCTAAAAATTTAGTAAAAGCCAAAGAAGTTTTATCAAGTATCGTTACTGAAGGCGATATCGTTCTATTTGAAAACGATTTGCCCGATATTTACGATTAGTTAAAACAATTAAGCACCAAAGAGAGAAAATCTTGGAGGTGCTTTTTTAATGAAAAATATTATAGTTTTATTTGGTGGAAAATCGTGCGAAAGAGAGATATCCGTACTAACGGGTGTGTTCGTTTTAAATGCGATTGATAAAAAAGAGTATAACGCCATACCTTTATACATAGATAAAAACGGCGATTTTTATTATGGCGAAGAACTTAAATATTTAGAAACTTTTAAGTCGGAAAAATTTACCAAAAACTTAAAAAAGGCTGTATTTTTGCCGAACGATAACACTTTATATATAAATAGAAAAAACAAATTAAAACCGATTGCAAAAATCGCCTGTGGGGTAAATTGTTGCCACGGTGGTTTTGGCGAAGACGGCTCTCTTTATGCGTATTTTGATATATCGGGCATACCTTTAACTTCGTCCTCGCTTTTAGCGTCGTCGATTGCTATGGATAAGTGTGCTACCAAAGACTTTTTGCGTGGAAACGGTGTAAAAACGGTAAATTCCGTTACCGTATACGCTACTACTGGGCTTGAAAACGCCGTTTTTAATTGCGTTAAAAGTTTGACTTTTCCACTAATCGTTAAGCCTGCGTTTTTAGGCTCGTCCGTCGGTATTTGCGTTGCCGATAACGAACAATCACTATTTAGTGCGATAGCAAGCGCGTTTAAGTACGGCGAAAAAGTTATCGTTGAAGAATTTTTACAAAACGCTACCGAAATAAATTGCGCGTCCGTGTTAACGGGTGGTACGGTCTATGTGTCCGAGTGCGAAAAACCTATAACGGCTAATAAGATTTTATCGTTTACTGATAAATACGAAACGGGGGAAAGGGAATTCCCTGCAAAAATATCTAAAAATTTAAGTGATAAAATCAAAGCAACCACCGAAAAAGTGTATAGATTACTAAACGCGCGTGGAATTATTAGGATTGATTATCTAATAAAAAACGATAAAGTTTACCTTAATGAAATAAATTCCGTACCAGGCTCGTTATCTTATTATCTATTATCTAATTCTATCGAAGATTTTACGGCTCTACTAACTTCAATTATTCATGATACTATAAAAGAACATAGCCGTAAAACCACAATAATAAGTAGTTATGAAAGTGGAATTTTAAATACCGCCTATAAAGGCACAAAAGGCTCGAAAAAATAAAAACTACAATAAAAACAAATATTTTGTATAAACCGCCTAAATTTTTAGTGGGCGGTTTTATTTTTAGTTAAAAGTTTCGTAATAATTTGTGGGCTTTACACATATATTTTTTGTGAAGAACAAAAAGGGGGGGAATTTATGAACGAAACGCCAAATTACGCGGATATGATTGAAATACCCGTTCAAACTTCCAGCGTTACGGTAGTAGAGCCTACAAAAAAACGCATCAAAAAGAAAAGAAAAACCGTCGAAGAATTAAAGGACGAGGTTATTAAAAAGGTTAATTTAGAAACCGAGCGCTATGAAGAATTTAAAAACAGCGCAAAAAACAATCAAAATGAAAGCGATATCGATTTAACTGAAAAAGAGCGCGCGCTAATTGATAAAATCAAAAACGGCGTCGAACTTGACGACATTGATAATTCTTTTAACGGTGAATTACCACTTGATAGCGAACCGATTTTAGAAAAACCCGAAGTTAATACGGTAACTATAAAAACGCGTTCGCAAAAACCGAGTATAAAAAAGAAACTCGTTGCCATTTGTTGTATAATTTTCGTATTTGCCGTAGCCGTTACTTCGTCGGTCCTTATTGCCGATAAGTTATCACTTCCTACTCTATTTTCTTCGCCCGAAGAAGTGATAGATAAATACACCGTTTTCAACGCAACTATTCCAAGTAAAGTTATAGACAGCGTAACGCTTAAAGACGGCGTTATGAGCGTTTCTTCAAAAGGCGCGATTTATTCGCTCGCTGACGGTGTTGTTAGTTCTATCACGACTGACGGCGAAAGTTTTACCGTCGAAATAACCCACGGGGAAGATTTTAAAACGGTGTTTAGTGGTATGGATTTAACCTATTTTTCCGTTGGCGAAAAAGTCTATAAAACCTTGCCCGTCGGCTATTCAAACGGAGAAACGGCGTATACCGTTAGCCTTTATTCTGCAAGTGGGC
>JAGCMG010000075.1 GCA_017646555.1 Clostridia bacterium
ACTTGTTTTTTACTAAAAAAGAAAATGAGCCATAGCGTTATGGCGCATTTTTATATATTTTAACGATTTTACTTGATGATTAAAAGAAAATTTTAATAATCCCACTTAGGAATATACGACGTATCAGCGCTTTTAGTTTCTTGATAAAACATATCAGAAAGTCCTAATGAAAAAGCGTATTCAAGCGCTGTTTGATATTCGCGTTTGGTGATTTTTCTATTAAGTTCCGGTAAATCTTTAATATCGCCAAAAGGTGTGTATTGGCTCATTAACGATAACGACGCTTTTTCTTTAAAAGGTGCAAACCACTCTAATATGCGTTTTGTGTCGTTAAGGTTTTGGGGTAAAATTAAATGCCTTACGATTACGCCTTGTTTAATTAGTTCACCGTCGTAAATTTTCGGCTTAGAATTTATCATAAACTCTATGGCAGATGAGGCTTTTTCAAAATAATCGCTTTTACCCGTATAGCGCATAGAAACGGTTGGTGAAAAGTATTTCATATCGGGTAAATAAACATCTACAAAAGGGTTAAGTTTAGAAAGCGTTTCAATTTTTTCGTAGCCGTGCGTGTTTACGACGATAGGAATTTTCGGTCTATAAATTTTTAGTGCGTCAATAATTTTATCGTAATAATGCGTAGGATTTACTAAATTTATGTTGTGAACGCCTAATTTTTCAAGTTCTAAAAATATGTCGGCAAGTTCGTTTACGCTAATTTCTTTGCCCGTTAAGTTTCTTGAAACTTCATAATTTTGGCAAAATTTACATTTTAAGGAACACCCCGTAAAGAACACTGTGCCAGACCCGTTAGTTCCTGAAACGGGTGGCTCTTCAAAAGGGTGAGGGTAATATTTTGCTATTTTTAAAGTGCTTAATGATAGACATGCCCCCATGCTTTTAGTTCTATCAATTTTACAGTCGTTCGGGCATAAAATGCAGTTATTCATAATCGTTCTCACTTTTTCTATAAGCGTTAGGTGAAAGCCCAGTAAAGCGCTTAAATATTTCGCTAAATCGTTCTATCGAATTAAACCCTACGGAAAAGGCTATTTCGGTAACTGATAAAGTAGTGTTTTTAAGGTAGTGTTTTGCGTTTTTAACACGCGTTTTTAATAGGTAATTATACGGTGATTCGCCTGTCTTTTTTGTGAAAGTCGTGGTAAAATATGAACGCGAAATTTTCAAAATATCTGCTAAAATACTCGCGTTAAAATCACGGAAATAATTACTTTCTATATAATTTATAGCAAGTTTAATAAAGTCTTCTTGTTTTTCTTTTTGCTCGTCTTTAATTCCATCTAAAACGGTGAATAATAGTTTTAATAGACCAATTTCATCATTAACGGTGTTGTCAATTGCGTCCATAAGTCCTAAAAGTGCTGACTTTTTTGATTTACAAAAAGACTTTGTCGTGGTACTATTTAGTAGATTTTCAGCGTTTTCACCAAAAAAGGAAATCCAGTAGTATTCCCACGGATTTTCATTGCTTGACGAATAAACCGTAATTTCATCAGGACGAATAATAAAAGCGTCGCCCTCGGATAAAAAAGTTTTAACGCCGTTTTTTTCAAAAACACCCTCGCCTTTTTTAATTAAGTGGATTAAAAAGTAAGGTCTTATAGCAGGCCCAAATATATGATTTTTTGGTGTTTTATGATGTCCGTAATTATGAATTTTTACAAGTTTACCGCCTTGTTCGTATGAAACGAAATTACTGGTTAAACCTTTTTCTTTATGAGTTACTATAGATACCATAATTTAAATATAACATTATGCTTATAAGTTGTCAAAGATTTATAAGAAAAAACAGTAAAATTTTTACTTAAAAAAAGAACAAATCATTAAAAATATAAAACAAAATGCAATTGTAAAAGCAAAAGAGTGCTGATATAATGATAGTGACAAAAGTCAAAGGAGAATTATATGAAAATAGTAATGCTTGGGGCTGGCAGTTCAGTCTTTGCAAAAAACGTTTTAGGCGACACGCTTTTATCGGAGAATATGGACAACTATGAAATTGCCCTTTTAGATATTGACGCAACGCGTCTTGAAGAATCTTACGTTGTTATAAAAGCGCTTCGTGATAAGTATAGACCGAACGTAAAGATAAGCAAATATTTAGCAAACGACGCAAAAACTGCGTTTTCTGGTGCAAACTACGTAATTAACGCTATTCAAGTCGGTGGGTATGAACCTTGTACCGTTACCGATTTTGAAGTTCCTAAAAAATACGGTTTAAGACAAACTATTGCCGATACTTTAGGTATAGGTGGTATTTTTAGGGGGCTTAGAACGATTTACGTTCTTGAAAAATACGCTCGCATTATGGAAGAAGTTTGTCCTAACGCATACTTTTTAAATTACACTAACCCTATGAGTATTTTAACTATGTTTATGTCAAAGCATACCAAAGTTAAAACGGTAGGGCTTTGCCACTCTTGTCAAGTTGTGGTATCAGCAATCAACAAGGACTTAAAGTTAGCAGAACTTGAAAACGCTACCTTTAAACTTGCCGGTATTAACCATATGTGCTGGCTTTTAGAACTCAAAGATAAAAACGGTAAAGACCTTTATCCGTTGTTTAAGAAAACTTTCAACGAAGTTAAACCTAACTGGGATTTAGTTCGTCTTGAAATGATGAATAGGTTTGGTTATTATAATACGGAAAGTAGCGAACATACTTCGGAATACCATCCGTACTTTATCAAAAAAGACCACCCAGAACTTATTGAACGCTTTAATATTCCACTTGACGAATATCCACGTCGTTGCATAGACCAAATTAAAAAGTGGAAAGAGCAAAAGGAAAAAATGCTTAACCCTGAAAACGTTGAGCATACCAGAAGCCGTGAATATTGTTCGCATATAATCGAAGCGATTGAAACGGGCGTTCCTTACAAAATTCACGCTAACGTAATGAATAACGGGCTTATCACAAACTTGCCGTCAACTGCTTGCGTTGAAGTTCCTATTTTGGTTGACGAAAACGGTTTTAGTCCGTGCTTTGTAGGTGAACTTCCTATTGCGCTTGCATCACTTAATATGCAACATATCGCCGTTCACGAACTCACCGTAAAAGGCGCTGTTGAAAGAAAAAAAGAATACGTTTATCAAGCTGCGTATTTAGACCCACACACGCGTGACCAACTCACTTTAGACGAAATTAAATCGCTTTGCGACGACTTGTTTGAAGCGCATAAAGACTGGTTACCAACTTACGAATAAGAATAAATTTACATTAAAAAGAGCAAGGAAAAATCCTTGCTCTTTTTCGTGGTTGGTTAAATTTTACCTATAACGGTATCGCGAAATACAACCAAAATAGTTATTCAAGTTCGAAAGCACCCGTATAAAGTTGATAGTATTTACCTTTTTTAGCGATAAGTTCGTCGTGCGAACCACGTTCGATAATTTCGCCTTTATCTAAAACCATAATTACGTCTGAATTCATAACGGTAGATAACCTATGCGCTATAACGAACACCGTTCTTCCGTTCATAAGCATATCCGTGCCTTTTTGAACTAAAAGTTCCGTACGCGTGTCGATTGATGAAGTCGCCTCGTCAAGTATCATAACGGGGGCATTTTTAACGGCTGCGCGTGATATTGATAAAAGTTGGCGTTGACCTTGCGAAAGGTTTGCCCCGTCGCCAGTTAAAAGGGTGTCGTAGCCTTCGGGTAACCTCGTTATAAAATCGTGTGCGTTTGCAAGTTTTGCAGCCTCGATACATTCTTCGTCAGTTGCGTCAAGTCTACCGTAACGAATATTTTCCATAACCGTACCAGTAAAAAGGTTTGTGTCTTGTAAAACTATACCAAGCGAACGGCGTAGGTCGGCTTTTTTAATTTTGTTAATATTTATTCCGTCGTAACGGATTTTTCCGTCGGCAATATCGTAGAACCTATTGATAAGGTTAGTTACCGTCGTTTTACCAGCGCCGGTTGCGCCTACGAAAGCGACCCTTTGACCTGCTTTTGCATAAAGAGAAACGTTTTTAAGAACGATTTTTTCTTTATTATAGCCAAAATCGACTTCTTCCATAACGATATCGCCTTTAAGTAGAGTATAGGTGATAGTGCCGTCCTTTTTATGTGGATGTTTCCACGCCCAAATACCGGTTTTTTCTTGGCTTTCGGTTAAGTTGCCGAATTCGTCGTATTTTGCGTTAACTAAGGTAACGTAGCCTTCGTCCGTTTCGCTTTCTTCGTCAAGCAAGGTGAAAATTCTATTAGCGCCTGCAAGCCCCATAAAGATTGAGTTTATTTGGTTTGCGATATTTGAAATGTTGTGCGTAAACTGTTTGGACATAGGTAAAAAAGCGATAATAATCGGTAAGCCTAATTTTTCGCCACTTAACGATAAATTAGGAACTGAACTTATGGCTAGCACCGTACCGATAACTGCAAGTAAAACGTATAATAAGTGTCCTAAGTTATTCATAACGGGGCCCATTATGTTTGCAAAGACGTGGGCTTTGGTTGAGTCTGAACAAAGTTGATTATTTAGCGCGTCGAATTCTTCTTTACATTTTTCTTCGCGGGTGAAAACTTTTACGACTTTTTGACCGTGCATAGTTTCTTCAATGTACCCTTCGGTTTTACCTAAAGATTGTTGTTGGGATTTAAAGAACTTTGCCGAGTTTTTGCCGATTTTTTTGGTAAGGAAGAACATTAAAAACACGTTTAATATTACGATTAATGTAAGCCACACGCTGTAATAAAGCATAATAAATAGCATTACGGTAATGGTTAAAACGGTGGTAAAAATTTGTGGAATACTTTGAGAGATGAGTTGGCGCAAGGCGTCGGTATCGTTGGTGTAAATACTCATAATATCGCCGTGCGTATGCGTGTCGAAATATTTTATCGGCAAAGTTTGCATTTTATCAAATAACTTTACTCTAATATCGCGTAAAAGGGTTTGAACGACCGTCGCGCCCAGCCGTGCTTGGAAAAAGTTCGCTATAACGGCAACGATATAAACGCATATCATAATTATTATAACGCGTATAAAAGATTGCCAGTCGTTATTTTCGATAGAAGAGGCGATATTTTTTAGAAAAGTTGAAGAAATTGACGAGCCTATTGCACTTAAAATTATACAAACGACGATAGCCGTTATATAGAATTTATAAGATGTGAGCAACATTTTAAGTAGTCTTTTAAGAGTGCCTTTTTTAGCCGTGTTTTTAACAAATGGCATATTTCTTCTCATAGGTCCTGCCATATTAGTTCACCCCCTTATTCGTTATTTTATTTTGCGAATAATAAACTTCTTGATAGATAGCGTTGCTATTTAAAAGTTCGTCGTGCGTGCCAATAGCGTTAATCTCACCGTTTTCTAAAATGATAATTTTATCGGCGTCTTGAACGGATGCAACTCTTTGCGCGATAATGATTTTAGTGGTGTTGGGAATTTCGTTTTTAATAGAAAGCCTTATTAACGCGTCGGTTTTAGTGTCAACGGCTGAAGTCGAATCGTCGAAGATTAAAATTTTAGGTTTTTTAAGTATTGCCCTTGCAATACAAAGTCTTTGCTTTTGCCCACCCGAAACGTTCGTGCCACCTTGTTCGATTTTAGTATTATAACCGTCTGGGAAGGTCGATATAAATTCGTCGGCGCACGCCATTTTGCACGCTTTAACTACTTCTTCATCAGTTGCGTTTTCGTCGCCCCAGCGAATATTTTCATAAATCGTACCAGAGAATAATTCGTTCTTTTGTAAAACGACGGAAACGGCGTCGCGCAAGGTTTTAAGGTCGTAATCTTTTACGTTTACGCCACCGACTTTAACCGTGCCTTCAGTAGCGTCGTAAAGTCTTGGAATTAAAGAAATAAGCGAAGTTTTACTTGAACCAGTCGCACCTAAAATGCCGACGGTTTCGCCAGCGTTAATTTTAAGGCTAACCGTTTTAAGCGCAAATTTTTCAGCCGTTTGAGAGTATTTAAAACTTACGTTTTCAAATTCAACGGAACCGTCAAAAACTTCTAAAACTGCATTTTCAGGGGATACGATAGTCGGCGTTTCTTCTAAAACCTCTAAAACACGCTTGATTGATGCGAACGCGATAGTAATCATAACGAACACCATTGAAAGCATCATAAAACTCATTAAAAGTTGGGTTGAATAAGTTACTAACGCCGAAAGATTTGCTACGTTAAAGCCTGCACCGTTTATGCCTGCGTTTGCGCACAAAAACAATATTGCAGTCGTCGTGCCGTGCATAGCAAGCATCATTGCAGGGGCGTTTAACGCCGTTATTTTTTCGGCTTTTTCAAAACTTAATTTTACGTCTTCAGCGCTTTTGAAAAACTTTTGTTTTTCGTAATCTTCTCTAACGTACGCTTTAACTACGCGCATTGCTTTGACGTTTTCTTGAACGGAATTATTAAGAGCGTCGTACTTTTTAAAAATTTTGTTAAAAATCTTAACGGCTCTTATCATAATAATTCCAAGCGCGATAAGTAAAAACGGCACGGAAATCAAATAAACCAGCCCTGCTTTTGGGTAAATACGCGTTGCGAATATCGTTGAAACTATCATCATCATAGGCGCTCTAACAGCCATCCTAATAGTCATCATAAACGCCATTTGAACGTTGGTAACGTCGGTGGTTAATCGAGTTACTAAACTTGCCGAAGAAAAATTGTCAATGTTCTTAAACGAATAGTTTTGTATAGAGTAGTATAGGTCGCGCCTTAAATTTTTAGCAAAACCAGCGCCTGCTTTTGCCGCCGTTATTCCTGCAAGTGAGCCGAAAATAAGCGAAACGATAGCACATAAAACTAAAATCCCACTCCATAAAAGCAAATGCGCCCAATTAAGTGTGGCAATCCCTTTATTTACCGCTTCTAAATGCCCTAATAAAAATTTTGCCATTAAAAAGGGAATAAGACATTCCCCAACTACTTCACCTATCATAAAAATAGGCGTTAAAATAGTTTGTAGGCGATAACCTTTAACGGCTGATAATAATCTTTTAATGCTTGAAGTTTTTTTCATAGTAAATCCTTATTTAAGAAAAGTCGATAAAATTAAGTTTACGTTTGGCATATTAAAATCTTGCTTTACTGACTTTGGGGTAAGAAGATAAGTTAAAGCCGTACCGACTACGCTTGAGATAATTAGCGATAATAATTCCGTAGCCGAAAAATCCGTTCTAAACTCGCCTTTTTCTTGTCCCTCTTTTATTATAGAATAGAAGATTTTAGCAAGATTTATTCCGTCGCTGGTTTTATAAATCGGCAAATCGTTTTCGTTTCTTCTAAAAAGTTCCGTCAAGAAAAAATACGCGTGATAAGCAAACATTTCGTCTTCTTTTAGGTTGGAATAAATTCGAAGTAAAATCTCTTTAAATTTATCTTTTGGCGAAACGGTTGCATTTAAAATTTCTTCAAATTCGGTATTTTGTAGCACTTCGTAATACTTTTTAAGGTCTATTAAAAGTTCGTCTTTACTCTTATAGTAATGATAAAATAACCCGTGACTACACTTTACTTTATCGCAAATATCGTCGATTGTCGTCGAATCTACACCACGCTCACAAAAGGCTTTTAGCGCACCGTCTAAAATCTTCTTTTTACGGACTTCTTTTCTTTGATTTTTTTTGATTTCATCCATAGTTTCCCTCATAAATTGACAAAAAAGTCAATTTTTTATATTATATCGTTTTCTTCAGTTGCTGTCAAGTTTATATAATATTTTTTGACTAAAAAGTCAATCTTTTTTCGACTTAATTTATATTTATAACAAATATTGTCAAAATTCGATAAAAGAGCGTTTGAGATTATCAAAAAATTTAATTTTTTTGGCTAATTAATGGTAGGAATTTAGTTTGAATTTAGATTGACAAGTTTAAATAAATATATTATAATAACAAGGTTATAAAAATATTCTAAAAGAAAAATCGCGTTAAATTTAAGCGTGAAAAGGCACAAGGCAAAAATTATGAAGCATTTATTTTCAAGTGAAAGTGTAACAAGTGGGCATCCCGACAAGGTTTGCGACCAAATTTCGGATGCAGTTTTAGACGCAATTTTAAGTCAAGATAAAAACGCAAGAGTTGCTTGCGAAACTTGTGCTAAAACGGATTTCGTTTTAGTTATGGGTGAAATTACTACCACTGCAAAATTTGACGTAGAACAAATAGTTAGAGATACCGTTAAGGAAATAGGCTATACCGATAAGTCTACGGGTTTTTCTTTCGACACGGCTAAAGTTTTAGTTAAGATTGAAAAGCAAAGTCCCGATATTGCTATGGGCGTTGACGCGTCTATGGAAAAAAAGAACGGTGGGGACGAATACGATACGGTGGGCGCAGGCGACCAAGGTATTATGTTTGGTTACGCTTGTCGCGAAACGGAAGAACTTATGCCACTTGCCATAATGCTTTCGCATAAAATGTGCAAAAAACTTGAAGAAGTTAGAAAATCGGGCGAACTTAAATATTTAAGACCCGACGGTAAAGGTCAAGTTACCGTTGAATACGAAAACGGCAAGATTAAAAGAATTGACACGGTGGTGCTTTCTTCACAACACGACGATACCGTTGATACCGAAACTTTAAGACGCGACTTAAAAGAAAAGGTTATCTTAAAAGTTATGCCTGAAAATCTTATCGATAGCGACACTAAATTTTTAATCAACCCAACGGGTAGATTTGAAATAGGTGGACCTGCTGGGGATTCGGGGCTTACCGGTAGAAAAATCGTAGTAGACACTTACGGTGGGCGTTGTCCACACGGTGGTGGCGCGTTCAGTGGTAAAGACCCGACGAAAGTTGACCGTTCGGCTACCTATATGGCAAGATATATCGCTAAAAACTTGGTTAGCGCTGGGCTTTGTGATGAAGTTCAAATCCAACTTGCTTACGCTATCGGCGTTGCAAATCCAGTTTCTATCACGGTAAATACTTTTGG
>JAGCMG010000076.1 GCA_017646555.1 Clostridia bacterium
AGGGCCACCAACTAACCCTTCAGGTGTTTTCTTTTTGTAAATTTGTGCAAGGGTACTTTCAACGAAAGCCGATGCCGCGCCGATAAGCGCAATAATCCACATCCAAAACATAGACCCAAAGCCACCAAGGCAAAGTGCCGTAGAAACACCAATGATGTTACCCGTGCCAACTCTTGATGCTGTTGAAACCATAAGTGCTTGAAAGGATGAAACGCCTTTGCCGTCTTTTGGTTTTTCGGTAACGGATTTAATTTGTTGACCTAAAAGTCTAAACTGAGCGAATTTAGAACGAATAGTAAAGTAAATTCCTGCGCCAATAAGTAAAATAACTAAAAGATAAGTGTAAAGCGCGTCTGAAATAAAAGCAACGATTTTATCAAACATAAAATACTCCTAAATAAATGTCCGATAAATTATAACATAAACTAATGGGAAAATCAATAGTAAAAAGGGTTGAAATGTCGTTAAACCTTTGATATAATAGTTAAGAGGTATATTATGTATAATTTTTTCGTTAACAAGCAACTAAAAAAGGACGCTATTATCACCATTGTTGGTGAAGATTTTAACCATATAAAAAACGTTCTTCGTATGAAAGTTGGGGAAAAGATTTATTTAAGTGCAAATTCAAAAACGGCGCTATGCGTTATTAGTGATTTTACAAATGATAGCGTAATTGTAAAGGTGTTAGAAGAAGATTGTTTAGGCACGGAACTTCCTATTGAAATTTATCTTTTTCAAGGCTTAATAAAGGCTGATAAGTTTGAACTTGTTTTACAAAAAGCAGTAGAACTTGGTGTAAAGGGAATATACCCCGTAGAAATGTCGCGTTCAGTCGTAAAGATAGAAGAAAAGAAAAAATCTCAAAAAACCGAGCGTTGGCAAGCCATAGCAGAGGCTGGCGCAAAGCAAAGTAAGCGCAATATCGTTCCAACGGTTTTTGAGCCAATTTCGTATAAAAACGCAGTCAAATTAGCCAAGGAAATGGACTTATTTTTAGTGCCATACGAAAATAAAAACGGTATGAAACCAACACTTGACGCGTTAAAAAAGATAAAAGATAACGTAAAAGTAGCAATTTTAATCGGCCCAGAGGGTGGTTTTGAAGAAAATGAAATTGAACTAGCTAAAACTTCCGGTGGGGAAATAATATCGTTAGGCAAACGAATTTTGCGTGCTGAAACAGCGTCGATAACGGCAATAAGCGCGTGCATGATGTATGCCGAAATAAACATAAATAAGGACTAATTATGGATTTACCAATAGACTACTCTTTAAGAATGAAAGAGTTGTTAAAAGACGAATATGACGAATATATCAATTCGTTTAATGATGAGCCTATAAAAGCGTTCAGGGTCAATACTGCTAAAATATCGGTTGAAGATTTTGCAAAAATCAACCCGTTCAAGACGGAAAAAATCCCGTATGCCGATTATGGTTATTATTACGAATACGATAAAATCGGCACGCACCCGTACCATCATTTAGGGCTCATTTATTGTCAAGAACCAGGCGCTATGGCACCTATTGAGTGCATTGATATTAAACCTGACTGGCACGTTTTAGACGTATGTTCTGCCCCAGGGGGGAAGAGCACTCAAATAGCAAATAAACTTAACGATAACGGCGTGATAGTGTCAAATGAAATAATATCTTCACGCTGTAAAATTTTGGTAGGGAATATTGAAAGATTAGGCATAAAAAACGCCGTGACCACTTGTATGGACACGACTAAACTATCAAAATTATACCCGAACGTTTTCAATCTCGTAGTAGTTGACGCGCCTTGCTCGGGCGAGGGTATGTTTAGAAAAGACGAGACTGCAATTAAAGAATGGAGCGTAGAACACGTAAATTCTTGCGCTAAAAGACAGTCTATAATTTTAGAAAACGCATCAAAAACTGTTAAAAACGGTGGTTATTTAATATATTCAACGTGTACTTTTTCACTTGAAGAAAATGAAAAAGTCGTGGATGAATTTTTATCAACTCACCCAAATTTCGAACTTATAAAAGTCAATGAAAAGGTGTTAAATCAAACGACAGACGGTATAATTTTTGACGGTGCAAAAAATAAAAATCTTAATTTTTGTAGAAGATTTTACCCGCATAAAAATAAAGGTGAAGGACAGTTTATGGCACTATTTCACAATACCGTTATAGGCGAAAACGCACCAATTCGTTATAAAAATAGCGAAAAAGCCCCTAAAGAAGTAATAAACTTTTTATCAGAAACATTAACGGATTTTGATAAAGGCAAAGTCATAATGTATAATGATAAGCCCGTATACTTTAATCCGAATTTTCCTATTTTTGACGGCGCGCATTTTACCGTTGGCGTAACGATAGGCGAAATAAAAAAGAACTATATTTTGCCACACCATCAATTTTTTTCTTCTCTTGGGAATAAGTTTAAAAATAAGATAGAACTTTCGATTGATTCGGACGAACTAAAAAAATATTTACACGGCGAAGAATTTGAAACGACCACTAAAAACGGCTATGCAGTAATAACTGTAAACGGCGTAGCGTTAGGTGGCGTAAAAGTAGTAAACGGAACAGCAAAAAATCATTATCCAAAAGGTTTAAGAACTGCAAAATAAATCTTAATTTTTTTTCATTATAAATGATAATATTTTTCATTTTAAGCGCGTATAATGAAAATAATAAAAATGTATTGTGCAATGTGTATAAATTATTAAATACTAAATTATGCAACTTGTACAACAATTTTAAAAAATATTGATAAAGCGAAATTTAAGTGATATATTTAATAAAAAAAGTACGCATACGCACGATTCCGTCAGCAAAATTTGCAGACGGTGTTTTGTGTTTAATATAATGCGTTACAATCAAGTAAAGCGCAAAGCGCAAATGGTTTTTTATGGCTGAACAAATATCAAAAAATTCAAATGCAAGAAGAATAGAACTTGGCACTAAGCATCCAATCGGCTATTATTATTCGGTTGGACAAACGGCGAACGGTGACCTTGCTTACGTCGACTTGCAACAATTTTTAAATGACAAATTCAGCGGTAGAATATCGCAGTCACAATACTTTGCAGTAGCAGAGCAAACCAAGCGTATTTTCTCATTGAACTCAATGATGATAGATAGGGTTGCTGAGGAAAAGAAACTTGCAAAAGACGCGCGCTTTATGGTGCAAATCTCAGCGCAATGGTTTAGCAACCAATCAAAAATCCGTTTACTTAAAGAAATGGTAGAAACTTTAGGCAAAGGCGTAATTTTATGTTTTGATGCAGTAAGTTTAGTAAACGCCGGTCCTGAGGCAAAGGCAGTATTAGACGAATTCGCATTAGAGTATGAGTTTGAAGTGTTGCTTGACAATATAGAATACTTATCGTTCGTGCAATTTTTAGGGTACAAAGCCAACTACATACGATTTGACGCGCGTTTTTTAGAAATGGGTGAAGTAAATGCTGAAATAGCGTTCGGATTTTTGAAAAACTATACCGACGCAAACGGAATGAAACTTGTCGTAAAGAACATAAAGAGCGAACAAGAAAAGGACTATTATATAGGCCTTGGCGCTGACATAGTAGAGGGCGTGGGCGTATACACACCTAAAAAGCGAATAGCAAGAATAATGAACGACTTTAAGGTGGAAAGAATTTCCGCTTATGACGACGATTTTGAAGACGACGACGATTTTGAAACGGAAGACGATATTAAGTTAGAATATCAAACGCAACCGACTAAAATTGACGAAACGGCTGAAGACGAATAAAAAGCAAATATCGGAGTGAGTAATGTCTAACGAAGTAGAAATAAAATTGAATAAGTTAGAAACTCACCGCCAATTAAAGCGTGCCAAGATATTTAAAATCGTGGTAACGGTGTTATTAGCAATAATGATACCTCTTATGATTTGGGGTATGGTAGCCTTAAATCAAGAAACGGGCGGTTACAAAATCCGCGTAGGTCCAGGTAGTGAGTATAGGTTGTCCTTATCTTTTGATGAAGATTTTAAGGACGGTGGACATTCGGTACTTAATTGTAACGTAAATACCTCAAGTAAAAGTGAAGGCGCAACGTACGAAGATTTAGTTAAAGAAATCAACGATTTAATAAACGGCGATACAAAACTTGATATAAACCCAGGTGGCGATAGTGCAACTGCAAATGGCAACGACCAGTATATGGTAAGTAAGTTTTACTTAAAGTCAACTGAACCGAAAGGTGGTAAAGCGCTACAATACGTTTTTAGAATTTATATTGACGACGTGGTGAGTAACGCACTCGCCGCAGCGCGTATATATATAATTTCCGATACGGACAATCCTGAAAACAGTATACACGAAATGGTTGCGCAACCAGGTGCTAACGGTGATAGGGAATACGTTGCAACAAAAGGTAAAGGCAGTAGCGAATACGTAAAAGACAAAAACGGTAACGACTGGTTATGCACTAACTTAAGACAAAATTCCGACGGCGTTTGGTATTATGAAAGTGAAGTATCGTTTTTACAACCAACCGAAGCTTGTGGTTTTTGCGTAGCCGTATGGTATGAAGGTAGCGACCCCGACCATAACGATAGTATAATCGGTGGTTATTTTACCTATAATTTAGAATTTGTAATAATTGATTAATTAACAAACGGCATATAACGTAATGCGCCGTTTTAAATAGGAACTAACGGGAAATCTTTTCAACCCGTTAAGATAAAAAATAATTTTTTATAAGGAGAAAATTATGAAAAAATCACTTTTGATGACAATCATCATGACCCTCGTACTCGTAGTAGCAATGTCAACTGCAACCTACGCATGGTACACCTCAAGTAGTGCTGTTAGCGTTAGCAAAACTACTGTTAGCACTGCTACATCTGGTTCTTCCAACTTAGCAATCGGTGCTGAAGCTGGTGGTAACATTACGTCTATTTCTATGACGATGGATAAGGCTGTTGAACCTATGATTCCTACTACTAACTGGACTGTTGGAACTACTGCATATTTAACTGCTCTTAATGGTTTTAATAAAGCAGATATCGACGTAAGTGGTAACTTTACTGACTCTGTTTCTGATGCTACTGCTGCAACCATTAAAACCGTAACCCCTAACGGTGGTCAAGCTAAAAACCAAGAAAACTTCTACGTTTCTAATAGAAACCAAACTGAAGCAACTGGTATCACCGCATCTGTTACTATTGATTCTAACCAACTTGGTCTTTGCGTAGCAATCTTTGCTGATGGCAAACTTGTTGGTGTTTGGAGCAATGGCGACGTTCAATATGGCGTTGTAACTAAAGGTGCTGCTGCATCAAGCATTAATACCACTATGACCAAAGCTACCAACCCTGCAACTGTTTCTTCAAGCGTTGCTGCATTAGGTGCTGTTGAAATCAACGTTATCGCTTGGTTTAACGGTATTGACCTTACTTCTGCTGAAGCAGGTCAAAGCGCTACGTTCACAATCAACTTCAGCGCAGTTGCTGCAGTTGCTTAATTATTAATAAATAATTAATTCAAAATGATTTAACATAATTGGTTGCCCGTCTTCGGGCGGGCGACCTTGTGTTATCTTATGCAAATTTTTTTACTTACTAATCGTTTTACTAACAATGGTTAAAAATTTAAAAAACAACAAAATTTTAAAAAGAATACTCTTCGGTATAGAATGCGCGCTTATTGTTATATGCGTGGTTTTTTCAGTTATAGTGATAACTAATGCCGGTGGGTTTAATAAAGACGAAACGGGCAGACGCTCGTTACTTATGACGGTAGAGTCTGATTCAATGACGCCTACCTTTACAAAAAGCGACCTTATTATTACCAGCAAGCCTATTGAAAGTGGGCATTACGATTTAGGCACGATAGTAACTTTCGTAGATAGTGGTGCAGATGGTTTTAACTACTATAACACCCACAGAATCGTAGGGTATAGGTATTTTGACCAAAATGGTCAATATTCTTCTGACAACGTAGTTTATTTACAAAAAGGTACGCTTGAAACTTTTGCTCAATTTGAAAATATCTACGGGGAAAATGCGTTCCACTCGTATATAACCCGTGGTGACAAATATACTCTTGAATCGGCAGGCAAAAACGATATTAGTTTAATTACGGATTTTTCTATCGGTAAGGAACTTGATGATGCTGAAATTCACCAAAACAGTTCTTTCGTAGCAGTTTACAAAACTGATATCGACGGTATGGGCTCCGTTCTTCGTTGGTTTAGAGACCCTACTAATTTCTTTTTAGTAACGGTTTTACCGTTAATGCTTTTGTTTGCTTATAATATTTTCACGATAGTTAGAATTATCGTTAAAAACAAAATTGAAAAAGCAAGAAACGAGTCAAAGATTGACGAAGACGAAATCAAGAGAAAAACTATTGAAGAATATTTTATTTCAACGGGCTTATCGGCAGAAGAAGCACGCGAAAAAGCGCTTTTGCAATTCCCGATAAAAACTGAAGAAACTAATATACAAGAATCGGTTTTAATTGAAACCGAAAACAACTAAAATTAAAAGGAAAAGACAATGGGAGCAGCATTTTCTTGTTTAGGCGCGCTATTTTTGCAGTTTATAGGCGGTATTCTTAATATCTTTGTTTCCCCAATGGATAGCGTTGGTGGTATTTTCGGTGGTATTTTTGAATCTATAAACGTAGTAGCGTACGTCCGTATAATTTCGATGTATTCGGGCGGACTTAACGTCGGCGGGTGGATAGTCGTCGTGTTAGGTATGATTTTAATGGTCGCTTTAATCGGCGCATTAGTTTGGGTTGCCGTGCATTATATCTCTAAATTTGTTCGCAGATATTTTACAAAAAAACCACTTAATGACGATTTAATTGCAGAAGTTCGCCGTTTACAAAAAGAACTTGCATACGCTTATAAAAAAGGTTTTACTGCGCCGGGTGCGCTTATTGATGAGCCTATTGCTTACGCTCCGTCTACTGCTGTCGCAACGACGGCAACGGCTACTGCAAGTGCAAGTGATGATTCTACTGACGTTAAAGATACTTCGGAATCACGCTTTTACAAACTTATTGAAATCGATAAACTCTATCAAAGTGAAAACCCACCTATTTGGGAATTTAAGGACGATATCAATTTAGAAGAACTTTGCGACAATATGCGTCACTGGCTTTGTAAGGAAAGAAAACTTTTCTACGAACCAAAAACCATTAGATTATTCGTATCAGCGCTCGCAACTACTCGTTTTATAATTTTACAAGGTATATCTGGTACTGGTAAAACCTCGTTACCGTATGCACTTGGTCTTTTCTTGGAAAATCCAACCACAATTGCATCAGTTCAACCGTCTTGGCGTGATAGAACTGAAATTTTCGGTTACTTTAACGAATTTACAAAGCGTTACAATGAAACTGAAATCTTAAAAGCAATGTATGAAGCACGTTGGTCTGATAGCGTGTTCTTAACCGTTATCGACGAAGCGAATATCTCGCGTATCGAATACTATTTTGCTGAACTTTTATCTATTTACGAACTTCCTGCTCGTGAAAACTGGATTGTAAGTTTAACGTCTTCGGGCTGGGATACCGACCCTAAATTCGTTGAAAAAGGGCAAATGAAACTCCCTGAAAATATGTGGTACGTTGCTACTATCAACAACGACGACTCGACTTTTGCCGTTTCCGATAAGGTTTACGATAGAGCAATTCCTATCAACATTAACTCTAAGGGTATTAAATTTACCCCTGACGACGAAAAGGCTAAAAACTATAAAGTTTCTTACAAAAAACTTGAAGAACTTTTCGCTGATGCTCAAGTAAAATATAAAGTTTCACAAGAAAATATTGATAAGTTTAACGCGATGGACGACTACGTTATTGAACACTTTAGATTAGCGTTTGGTAACCGTATCGTTAAGCAACTTAACGAATTCGTTCCCGTTTACGTTGCTTGTGGTGGTACTGAAATCGACGGGCTCGACTATATTTTGGCGAACAAAATTTTAAGAAAATTTGAATCGCTTAACTTAAACTATATTCGTGATGAAATTGACGGTTATATTGATTATCTCAACGTTCATTTCGGCGAAGAAAATATGAACGAAAGTAAAGAATACTTAAACAGACTTAAAAAGTTATTCTAATAAAATCATTAGTATTTTGCTTATTATTTCAAGCCTTTTGAACGCGCGTTCAAAAGGCTTGAGACTTTGGTGATATATGGAGTTTGAAAGCAGGTTTGACCTAATTAAAGATTTATTTAAAGACGACGCTCTTTTTAAGTCAAGCGTTAAAGACGACCTTTTAGGGGAGTGGAAAATTTATCATAATTCTTCCACTAAAACAATTGACGACGTTTGGCTTACCGCGATAGAAGATGCACTTCCGCACCTTGACACTATCGTACGTAACCCGCGCCGTTTTATTGTTGTTGAAGAAGATTTAGTTGATACTTCAAGGGCGCGCTCCGTTACCGAAGAATCGGTTAAACACCTTGCTACTCACACCAATTTTATTCACGGTATCGATAAAGAACGTGATATGATTTTACCGTCTAAACTTCTTAATTCTACAAAAGAAGAAAGTTTTGAAGTTTATGAAAATCGCTTTATTTATACTCTTTTAAAGAATTTGCAAATGTTCATCCAAAAACGTTACGACGGTATTTTGGGTTTGGCTACTCAAAACGAATATATTCGTTTAGTAGTTGATAAAACGACGCGTTTTGCAGAGGCAAACGTTTCATTAAAAATGGATAGCGTCGTTAAACTTCCTTATGATAAAGCAGTTAAAAAAGTTACGTCGGAGTCTGCTTCGTTAGAACGTTTGACAAAAATTTATAACGTTGTTAACGGGTTTATGGCAACGCCGTTTGCACGTGAAATGGTTAGGTCTGCGCCAGTTCGTCCACCTATTCAAAGAACAAACGTAATCTTAAAAAATCAAGACTTTAAAAAGGCGCTCGCTTTATGGGAATTTTTACAAAATTACCGTGAAGACGGGTTCGAAGTCGTACCTACTGCATTTTCCGACGATATGTCTAACGACGTTAAGAACAACTATCGTATTTTAGTGTTCTTAAACAACTTGTTCTCGCAAAGTTTTTCGGGTATTAAACTTGAAAAACTTATTGAAAAACGTGTTAAGGACGAAGACGGAAATAAACCACTTAATCCTGAAGATTATCCACAAATTGAAGTGCCGGTTAGCGAAGTAAGATTTATTTCCGTACCGACAATGTTCACGAATAACGCTTTATCTGACGCCAGCCGTGATGAAGTTAATTCTGCTATCGATAGGGCTTTCGCTCAGTATAAAATCAATACAGAAGATGAAACGCCTGAAGAAAAAGAAAAGCGTATTAAAAACCAAAAACTTGCCGAAGTTGCTTATAAAACCAAGGCTTTCCAAAATCACAAAAAGGAAAGGGACTTGCTTGCTAAAGAAGAACGCCGTAAAAAGCGTGAGCAACTCCGTCACGACGCCGATATTCAAGAAGTTAAATTTGAACGCGAAATGCGCGCTCAACTTAAAAAACTTGAAGAGGAAAATCGCGCTCGTATCGAGGCTGAAATTGATGCCGTTTGCGCCCGTATGGACGAGGACGGTATTATGGAAGGTATAGAACAAGGTTACGAAGATTTTGAAAAAGAAAATCTTACGAAAATTGCTGGTAAAATTGATAGCCTTAATGAAATTCGTGAAAGGCTTAAAACTGAAATTTTGGACGGTATAGACGAAAAAATTGACGCTATAATTAAAGCCGTTCCAAAGATTTATGAAGTAGAAGATGAAGACTAAAAAAGTCGCTAAAATAATCGGGTATTCAGCAGTCGGATTGACCGTTGCTTTTATCGTTTACGTGCTTATTTGTTTTTTTACGGGTAGTATGTTAAACATTTTCGGCAATGGCATAACAACCGTCGTTACGGGTAGTATGGAGCCGACAATAAAAACAGGTTCAATCGTATCAGTTGATTTTATCGATGCTGACGAAGTTTATTCGCTAAAAACAGGCGAAACGGACGGCGCAATCGTAGTTTATAAAGGCGAAGTCGGTGGTAAAGACGCTTATATTATGCACCGTTTGATTGAAATTAAAGATAATGGAACGGTCATAACTAAAGGCGACGCGAATAACGGGCCTGACGCTCCGGTTGATATTGAAAACATCATAGGTGTTTATAATAGAACTTTGCCGTTTTTAAGTTCGTTATCTGCGATACTTTTAACGCCGTGGGGTTTTATAATTTTAGCGTTTATTCCGTGTTTAATCGTTATAATTATGCACCTTGTTAACGCAATTAAACTTGGCGTCAAATTAAAGATGGAAAAGGAAGAAGAAATGCGTCTTGAAAATCTTAAAAAGCAAGCGCTTGAAGAATTCCTAAAAGAAAATAACAAAGAAGATGAAACTAAAACCGACGGTTAAAGCCGTCGGTTTTTTTCGATAAAAAGACTAAAAAATTACAAAAATAGGTTAAAAATTTTCATAGGGGTATTGACAAGGCAAAGTTCTATGATATAATGTAGATGAATAGTTATATTATATAATAATATAATGGAAATAAAACATACGGTAAACGGGAATGAAAATGAAAAAAAGTTTAGTAATTAAAATAGTTGAAATTTCAGTAGTTGCACTTGCTTTATTAGTGCTTGCTTTTTCAATTTTAACACTTGCAGGTGTCGATAACGAAGAATTTACACCGTTTAATCGCGCTTATTGCACTATCAACGATGACCATTGCGAAGAGTACGGCGTGGTGAACGGCGATATGGTAATCGTTAAAGAAATTGAAAATTTAAGAGAACTTACTATCGGGGACGTCGTGGTTTTTGAAATAGAAAGTAGGGATACTTTAAAAATGGGAAAAATCGTTGACGTCAACGTGGACCGTGGTGTGTTTTTCACTATAAGCAATTCACGTTATCACGTTGAGGCTGACGACGTAGTTGGTGTTTACGTGTTCGACGGCGAAACGATAGGTAAAGTGTGGAAAGGTTACGGCGACTTTGTTGAGTTCGTTCGTTCGGCTTGGGGTTACGTGATTTTTATACTTATACCTGGGCTTTTACTTGTTTCGGTGCTTGCAGTCGAAATAGTGAAAATTTTACAATTAAGAAAAAGAGCAAATAATTCAAATATCGAAAAATAGAAGTTATTTTACAAAAAGTCGTAAAAGGGTGTAGCCTAAATGGATAAAACTACGAAGAAAAACTTAATAGCAAGTATTTTAGTTGCGTCGGTTTTAATCGTCGTTGTAACGGTTTCGGTTTACGCCTGGTTTATGGATAAAACGGCAAGGGTGCGTCTTACCGAAGTCCATTCGACAAATATCGGTATTACGGTAGTAGAAAACTTAAACGCATCTAATATAGACAACTCGGGGTACGGTACGGTTTCATACATAGCAACCAGTACGAAAGACACTTCATACACTTTTACACTTTATCTAAAAGTTGCAAAGGTTGATGAAACGGGTAGTGACGCCGTGGATGGAAAGCCAACGCTTGCAAATAACCTCACTGCAAAGGCAACGGGGTTAACGGATGCGACGAAGGTGACGCTTACCACCGAATATATTGAAATAGGCAAAATAACTTTGTCGGCAGGGCAGTCAAAAGACTTTACCGTTGAATATAGGTTAAAAGACACGGCGGAGCAAATTTATTTACACGGCGATAAAGTTAGGGTAGAAATGATTGCGTCTTAAACGCAAGTAAAAGGAAGATATTATTTTGAGCAAAAAAGTAACGCAAAAAAAATTGAATAACGGTACAGTTACTCAATCTGCTAAGTTAAAACTTGGTGGATGGCGTTTTGCGTTCATAATAATTTTAGCGGTAGTAGTGTTGGCAAGTTTTGCAAGCGCTACTTTTGCTTGGTATAAAGACCACCTCGTTGGAAGTGAATTCGTAACGGGGTCTTTCTTTATTGAAGAAAGTAGTTTTTCTATTGAAAAAACGGGTACTTATACCTATATTGACGACGGTATCGTGTCTAAATTTGATTTTGCACCAAAAGCCGTAACTGAAAATAATACGGTTTTAACTATAAAAGACGGCGAAGATTATAACGGCACAAGTGCGATAGCCGTTTCTAAGCCTACTTTTGAAAAAAATAGCATTTATCTTATAACCTTTAAAATTTCGGGGACGAGTAATCTTTCGGGTTACGTTTATATTTCATATAACGGCGTGGAATATTATTCACACCAACTTATAGCAAGTAGTAACGCCTATACTATTGAATTCCGTTCGGAATTTAGTGGCGTTCACGAAATAAGGGCAGTTTGGGGTGAGCATAATGGCGAAGTTTCTATGCATAACCTTGACAATACTTGGACACAAGATAATAATACTGGCACACACTATCGTTATTGTACGCATAGTGGTTGTTCACACGTTGCTGATTTAGAAAAGCATTATAGTTTTAGATGGAATATTGCTGACGCTACTAATCCTTACGGCACGCATACTCATAATTGTGTGTGTGGTAAAGAGCACTCTTGCGTTGAACTTGATATAACGGCAAAGAGTAAGGTTTTATTTGACGAAATGCCTGAAACTTCTATAACTTCTGGCAAATACTTATTATTTGAAAACGTTGAAAATCCAGTTTATAACCTTGCCGTTTTAGTTGGTTCAAACGGTCTATCATCTGACGTAGAACTTTACGACGGTACTTATAAAGTTAGCGTTGCAACGCAAACTTCTGGCACTATAACGGCTTGGGACGGTTCTTATAAATCTTTTGCATACGATACCAGTGATAAACTTTACGATAACGAAACCACCGTTGACGTTGAGTACGGTATTATTAAAGAAACTCTAAATAACGAATACGCTGAATGGGCTGTTCAAACGGGCGATAGAACGGTTATGGTTTATATTGCTGAACAGTTCTTCCATATTTCAAGTCAACATACTGAAAATGGGCTTTGGACAACTAATAAGCCAACTGCTAACGGGGTTGGTTATGATTTATATTCTTCAATTCTTCCACAGACAAACGGTACTGATAACGGTTGGAAAGATTTCTTGTATTTAGGTAATGCAAATCCGACGACTTTTGATGATATTTACTCTAAAACCAGTGGACTCTTTGATTTTAAGTCTAATGAATATAATCCAAAAGTAATTTCATTTAAATTACAAGGTGATTCGGTAACTGGAAAAGACGGCTCTCAGTATTTTATCGAATTTAAACTATTCACGGTAGACGAAGATAGCGTCAAGAGGTGTTATAACGTACAAATCTGTCAATGGAACGGTACGATAACTCTTAAAAAGGGTGGTGACCCTGACGACGGTATTGGGTTAATGCCTATAACCACTTTTAGTATTAAAGATAAACCTATTGATTGTAGGCTTGTTATTGGTAACAACCTATATATTTTCTATGTTTACGACGAACAATTAAAAGATTTTAGACAAGTCAATGAACCGTTTATGCTTGACGGTAACGTCGTTGACGTTGCTATGACAGCGCTTCATAATAACCTTGATAATAGGAATTGGTTGATTAGTGAACTGCAAATCAACCCAGCGCCTGCATACGAACTTCAATTTGACGAATTAGTGATAATTAAAAAGAATGGCGAAAAGCAAAACGTATCGCCTAAACAATACACTAACTATTTAGACAGTTTAACCTTTGGCGGTCAAACTCTTGAATTTGCAGGTAGTAATATTTTTGCTGAGCCTGTTCCGATTATCGCTGGTCAAAGCATTTCAATTATCGCTAAACCTAAAAAAGCAGTTGAACCTACTATGTATTCCGTTGAAGGTGTTTATATAGGCGATAGAAAAATAGCAAATATCACTTATGATAATGGAGCTGAACAAGATAGAGCGTCTACTTTAACGGCGCTATTTAGTGAAGTTGCTTATAACGACGATGGGCAACGTTGTAGTATAAAAATAGTTATTGAAGAAAAGACTTTTCCTGGTCCTAACTTAAAATTAACTATTTCGCAAAAATTCTTGTCTGTTCAAGGGCCGAAAACACCAGCAAACGGTTCTACCGTAAAAATCTTTTCAAACGGTTTTGAAAAGACGGCGACCGTTGGTGCAAACGGCGTAGTAACCTTTACTGACGTTCCTTCAGGGGAATATATTATCAGTTGCGATGGTTATGGTTGGAGATTTAATATTAGTTCTGACGGCGAGTATACTTCAAAGTATTGCGATAGGACTTTAACCTATGTAAATTACGAAAGTTTACCGACTGCTGCCGTTGGCTCTAATTACGGTAACATAACTTACGATAGTGGCTCTAATACTTATTCGGCAAGCATTATGCTTACTAAGGAATATGAGATTGATTATGCTACCGTTAGGCATTCTGGTGATAAATATAATCCTGAGGTTGACCAGTCAACCTTTGCGTACGGTAACGTAATATTTAAAGACGTATTATATACTGCATACCAAGGTGACGGCGGTTTAGGTGACGGCACGTATGATAGCAATAACAACTTGATTAGCGATGCTTCTATATACGACGCAACCGGTGCTACATTAAAAATGCAAAAGGGCAATAATTATAAATACGCAATGGCAACGATTTACGACCCGATGATAAAATTCGGCACTAAAGCCAAGTACGGCGATTATTGTTACTATGAAACTGGTCGAGATATAGATTGGTGGATTAATGCAGCCAGCCATTTACCTAACGGTCAAACGCGTATCGACCTTGGTGTTACCACACTTACGTTCCAGTCGTATAACATTAAAGACCATTATCCAAATATTAGTGATTTATTGAGTTTTGGTACTCAATGTTATATTTACCCAAAGAGCGAAACTAATCCAAACGGTAAAATTGATTGGAGTATTCGTTTTGGTCACGTTCAATGGCGTGGTGTACCTATGACGGATGCGCAACTTGAACTTTATCGTACGACTGGGCTTAAAATAGCAGTTGTATTTACAGGTGATACCGTTTACGGTTTCGTTGACGACGGCACTGGTAATATGATTTGCTTAATGTATTTTAGAACATACTTTTTTGGCACTTTTATAGAGTATGAATTTGCTGGCGTTCAAACATACTTCCACGACGACTATATTAGTGACATTGATATTAGGGAAACCATACCTAACGTCGAACTTAAAAAGACGGTAGTCGGTAAAGGTGATATTAATATTTCTGAAACAAAGGTTGGTGGAGATGTTACTATAACAGCAATCCCTGAAAGTGGTTATAGGCTTAAAAAATTAATCGTTGACGGCGTTGATATGACGCATAAACTTAACGGCAATCAGTACCTTATTAAAGAGTGTAAGGAATTAGAACTTAGGGTGCAAGCCGAATTTGAATCTATAATTACGACTTACACGATAACGCACACCGTTTTAGGTGGTGCAAATACGAATAGTTTGTATCCACAAAACAAAAAGACTTTATCACTCGTTGATGAGAGTGGTACTGTAATTACTTACGCAACCGTTAATAAAGGCGCTGTAGATTTAGAAATTCCAAGCAATTTAAGTGGTACTTATTACTACTATATGGAAGGGTATACGAAAATTCAAGAAAAGTTTACTTCTGGTAAACAAATTGATGAAACGACCCTTAACTTTATAGAAGCAATTGCGGAAAGTTCTAAATTAACGCTATCGACAACGTCTAACGGGTTATTAAATATAACCGCACCTAAAGACGTTATAGGCACGGTCGAGTTTAGTAAAGATTTTGATTTTTCGAATAGGTCAATGCTGGAATTTGATATAGAGTTCCAGGTAAGTTCTAATTTATATTACGTCGCGGAATTTATATTTAATACACCTTACACTAACGCTGGTCAAGAGAAAGTGTATTATTCGTTTATAATGCAAAATAACGGGCTTGATTTTAGATTTTATCAACATTCAACCCCAGATGATACAACGTTATATTCTAATAATACTGGTGGCACGGTAACTTTAACGGGGCACGTTTCGTTAAGAATTGTTAAAAATACAACTCAGTTTAGCATAACGAACTTTAAGGCTGGCTCGACTGCACTTGACGACGTTAATAAGTTATTTTTAACAGAATCCGAGTTTGTGTCGTTACAGTATAACGTTAAACACTCACCGGATGACATTCCTGCGCCAGACATTAAGGTTAGTAATTTTGCGATAAACACGTCTTTAGCGAACTTGCGTTTTGAAGGGTTATTCAAAGAAACGGATACGCACGGCGATTACCAATTATTCACTCAAAAAGATATTTCGTTTGAACTTCGTGAAATGACGGAAGTATATGACGATACTAAAACCGAAAGAACTGCCGTACAGTATATCTATATAAACAACACTTTTAGATACGTATTGTCATCGGGCAAGACTCAACAAAGAGTCGGTTCGGACTGGGTTGATGCAACGCCAAAGGCATATATTTATAATGAAACAAATCGTGAATTTGAAGAAGTTGACGCACTCGGCACGATATCTAAACGATATAACGAAAGTACAGGTTTAACGACTTATACGATTAGTGGTTATGCGTTCGACTCTTCTAACGAAGTTATAAACGTTAAAACGTTTGGTTTTACGACGACTGATATAACCACTTACGTTTCTTTTGACGAATTGCCGAATGATACCGTTTATGCAGAAATGACTCTTGAGGTTACTAAGGTAAAAGACGTTGCTGAAACGTTTGGTGGTGGTTTCTGTTTATCAAATCCCGTTACTAATGATAATAAACAAATCATTTACGGCGTAAGATATAATAATTACGAAAATAATAAAGCAGAGAGCACGGCGGGGGATACTTTCTCGTTTAAGCAAGAGTGGCAACTTAGAGTTAACAACTATTGGAGAACGTATTATGTGGGTAAAGATACTAATGCTACCTCTATAAAGATAAGTATTGGTGTTGCCGTAGCAAACGGTAAAACGTATTTATTAGCAGGGGAAAATATTAGGGAAATGTCTATCATTGACGTTTTAAACGTTGATGGTGGAGAAATTTACTGCATAACAAACTACAATGCTTGTGAGAGTATATTTACGAGTTTTAACTCATACACGCATATACCTTCGTCAATTAAAAAGTCTATAACTTGCAATGAAACTCGTGGCTCGGTTTCGGTAAGTGGTAACTTTTTAGATAGAGTAACAATTACTGCAGAGCCTAAAGTTGGCTATAAAGTTGGTAAAGTTACCTTAAACGGTAAAGATATAACTTTTGGTGGTTATATACAATCGCACCCAACCACGTATAGTTATGAGGTTTTAGTTGATAAAACTTCGGCAAAAAATACGTACGTTATTGAAGGCTATTATAATAACTACGCTGACGTTGTGGTGGAATTCGTTCAAATAGTTTCAACTTACTCGGTTACTTACAATTGCTATCATAAAGATTCTTCGTACCAAACTAATGATTATTTAATGAAAGCAGGTCAAGTGATTAGGTTCTACGGTAAAACAACCGGTTACGTTGTCGGTGCGACGACTGATGCGAACGGTAAGATATCACTTCAACTTCCAGCAGATACCTATGATATTTATGTTGACGGGCATTCAACGGGAACTACTGTAACGATAGCTGGGGATGTAACTAACGGTACTCTTTCAATAAACAGACCTACTTACGAACAAAATAATTACGTTGGTAGGTATGTTCCGGGGTATGAGGGAATGTCGGATATAACGATAGATGACCCGTTTGGTATATCGTATTCGCAAGCCTCGCATAAATACGTAAGGGATTCGCAGTTAGTAATCGGTCAAGGATTTAGTTATAACGACTCATATATGTCGTTTGATTTTAAGATAACGAGTAACGTTCTTTACGACCACGTATTATTGACCGTATACGATAAAAATATTGCTAACTTCAAAAAGATTCAATTCTTGTTACTTGAGAACAAAATCCTTGTTAAAGTCCATACGCCAAATACTAACTTGACTTTAACTAAAGAATCAACGGTTTATGGCAGTAATTATGGTGGTACTAACGAGTTTATTTCCACTATAGTACATTTTAGTGGTAGTAAGATAACGGTTTATCTTCCTAATCAAGATATTGATAGTAGAATCGTGTATGATTTAGGATTTACGCCAAGTTTTATGACGTTAGGTGGCTCTGATTGGAGTGCGGTGTCTAATGCTTGGGAAATTAAGAACTTACGTCTATACGACGCGCAAAACGTTGCTGTTAAATACACGTATGATTCAGCCCATTGTCAATTTGAGCAAGCGCCTACGACTATTCAAAACGCAACCACTAGGAACTTCAAGATTACTACTAAATACGCAAGTAATAATTCAGACTTTTATACCGTAAAATCCGTTAAAATTAACGGGGAAGTGGTTTGGTCAAGTGCTACTAGCGTTCATAGTGCGGAATTTACTTATACGCCGTATACGTATGATACGCTTAATATAGTGGTTGAAACGGCGCTTACTAAAGTGTATAGATACGTTAAGTTAACGCTTAAATCAAGTGATGCCGTCTTAAAGGATGCACACGTATTAAAAGGCAAGACCGTAACGATTAAAAATAGTTCTAATACGGTGGTGCAAACGCTTAAAGTTGGCGACAACGGTTTAGTTTTAGGCGACGAAACTGGTAACTATATGCGCCTTGCTTACGGTGATTTCACGGTGGAAGTTCCAGGTTATACTTCACAAACCTTTACAGTTGACGGTACTACGGGTGTAGTTGCGGGTAACGACCACAAGTTATACTTAGATGAGTCGGTTACTATGCCACTTACTCTGAAAGTATTTGAAAACAATACGCTTGATTCTACCGGCTCGTTATCGGCGAGTGACTTTAAGACTGCTGGTGAACAAACTCTTGCGTCTGATTTTGCAAATAACGTAATTTATATGGAATTCTTCTATCGCCATAACGGTTTAACCTATACTGGTGACGAGGGTGGTACTTGGTTTAGATTACATTCTAAAACAACAAATCACGACCATGAGACATCAACGACGTTTGGTGGCCACCACGACTCAACGACTGAAAACGGTAGTTACACCGGAAACACAGGAAATTGGGGCTTTAGATTTGGTGGTAACTCTAACTGGGTTGGTAAGTCAATGACACAAGACCAGTACAATACGTTCAAGGGCTCACAAGGACTTAAGATGGGTGTTGCTATCATAGACGGTATTGCATACGGATTACTTTCTGACGGGCTTGGTACTTATAGAGTATACTTAATGACTTCAAGAGAAGAATATGATTATATCGTTGGCATTGGGTTTAACAACCCTGGTCCATCTGATATTAAGGACATTAAGGTTTACACTGACCTCAATTCTTGTCCACAAGTAGTTCAAAGTATTGCTGGTAAGAACTTTAGTATGGCGCAATATATGAACCAATACTGGAAAGCAACTGGTAACGCAACGACTGGCTATACGGTTACTATGCCTGACCCAACTCAAAATGCAGGTATGGGTTATATCGTACCGTATTCATTTGCAAATGGCAAGGGTATTGAGTTTAATCTTACCTCTAAGGTTGATAGCACGACTAAAGTATATCCGTTCATTTACTTGTATACTGGAAAATCAGCTAATGACCAAGACCCACGTGATAGAATAGGTATTCAATTCTGTTGTTGGAACGGTAATTGGTCTATTAAGATTTGTAAGCGTGGTGTTGATGACTTCGGTAATACATCTGGTCAAGGTGGCGAGTTGCTTAAGGGTGAATCGACGAAGATTCGTATTAAGGCGGATACAAATGGTGATATTTGTATATTTATAAACGACGGTGTAAACGACATTCCGTTAACAATGCCAGAAAACGTACAAGCAAATCTCATTACTGGCTTTAGGTTTACTAATTCTGCTGGAAATTTAACCTTATCAAACGGTGAAAAAGCATGGTTTAAGTTTACTAATTTCAAGCCGATAGGCGTTAGTTAAAACAACAATTAAAAATCTCACGGGGCAAAAATTGCCTCGTGAGTATTTTTAATTAAGGTAGTATTTTAATAGGGAACGGCACTATGAAAATTGACCAAATCAAGTTAAAAGGCGCTTAAGAATAAGCGCCTTTTCCGCGTTAGTAAGAGTGATAAAAACTAAAGCGGTTAACATTATTATAAGGAGGTATAAAGTGAACTAAATTTTGCTTTCGATATAACTTTGCAAGCCGTCCATAGTGGCTTTGACAAGCATATCAAAATCGAAAGTTTTTACTAAAGAAATAATTTCTTTAATAGTGCTATCGGGTACGCGACAAATTAAAAGAACTGTTTCTAAAAAGCGCGTAATTTTTCTATCAAAAGTAAAATACATATCGCAAGGGATGGCTAAAAACGAGCGCATAACACCACCTAAAGCAATTTCTAACTCGTAAAAATCTTTAATTTCAAAATCGGTTAAATAATCACTAAAAATGTATTGTAATTTTTTTGCTACGTTATCGTAAACTACCTTGCTTGAGTTGGGCATAGAGTAGGAAACGTTATACATTTCCCTTAAATGCTCACTACTTTCAGCGATTGATAGTTGCAAAACCGTTTCAACGGCGTAGTGTAAAATCTTATCACTTTTACGGTTAGATAAAAGTATGTTAACGGTTTCGTACTGGCAGTTGATTACAAGCCCTATAAGTTCACAAACGATTAATTCTTTATTCTTAAATAAAAAGGTTAAAGAGCCGTAGTTTACGCCAGATTCTAACGCGATTTTTCTTAAAGTCGTGGCTTGATACCCGTCCGCTAAAAATAGTTTATTAGCAGTTTTTAATATCTGTGATTTTGCGCTTGGATTGCTTTCCATTTTTACCCCTAAAGCCATTGTCTACTATGAACTATACCGTGATATAGTTTACGATATAAAGATAACACATTTTGTTAGCGTTGTCAAGAAGTTTTTACGGTTATTTTAATTTTTTATAATATTATTGTAAAGATTAGAATTTAGATTGTTGTTTGTATCGTCAATTTATAAAATATTTACAAAATACACACTTTTATCATTTTTGTACCGTTAAGTATAGGGGATTACTTTTTGACTTGTTAAAAGGTATAACGCATTGTTGAAATTAGTTACAAAATGACAATAATATTCTTCACAAACTATTGACCCTTCCTCCCACGATATGGTATAATTATGAAAAGATAATTCATTATCTTAAAATCTTTTTCATTAAAAGAAATAAAAAAAGGAGGACTAACTCAAATGAAAAAGTTGTTTTTACTTATGCTTACAGTCGCTATGGTTCTTTCGTTTAGCATGTCTGCAGTTTTTGCAAGTGCTGATGAACCTGCCGGCGAACCTGTAGCGCCACAAACTTTCGTTGCGACCGTTCCAAGTGATTACGTACCTGATGCATCGGCTACGGCAATCAATGACTTGAATGGTCTTAAAGCAGTAACGGGTGGTTCAGTATATCTTAATGCTGATATTACTATTTCTGCATCTGACGAATTTACTGGCATTGCTCCTACCGCTGCTCTCTTATTTGATGGTAACGGTAAAACTATTACCTTTGCAGACCGCGCACCAGTGGCTCTCTTCACCAACGGTGCTGACGTTGCTGTTAAAAACCTTACTGTAAAAGGTTCTTTCACTGCAACTGCTAATGCAAATACCGCTGTTATGATTGCTCAATCTAACAAAACCGTATCTTTTGATAACGTTGTTATTGATTTCACTCTTAACGCTAACGCACCAAAGTTCCATGAGACTGACTTCGGTTTATTTATCGGTAGACTTTCTGGTGGCTCAGCAACTTTCAACAACTGTATCACTGCCGGTAACGTAACTTCTTACAAAGGTGTTGAAGAATACGCTCCTAATAACAGCGTTGCTAACGGTACCGTATCTGTTGGTGCTTTCGTTGGTCAACAA
>JAGCMG010000077.1 GCA_017646555.1 Clostridia bacterium
GCTCTTTTTGGCGCGCCGTAAGAGATTCGAACTCCTGACCTTCGGTTCCGTAGACCGACGCTCTATCCAGCTGAGCTAACGGCGCATATTTAAATTGTATATATTTAAACGGCACATATTTAAATTGTATATATTTAAACGGCGCATATTTAAATTGTATATATTTAAACGGCGCATATATGCAATCTTGTTCGCAATATGCTAGATTATTATATAACAGCAAAAAAGTTTTGTCAAACAAAATGACTTGCTTTAAATATTTTTAAGTTATATTTTTAAAAGCCGTTTACATCCTTTTTATTTTATGGTACTATATTGTTGCAAAAACTACAAAAGGTGTTTTTATGAAAACTAATAAAAGTTTACTTTTTAAAGGTATTTCGGATACTGAGTTGAAACAACTTTATAACTGTCTTCGAGCGCATCAGTCAGAGTTTGTTGCTGGGGAAGAAATTTATTCGTTTGGCGGTCTTCGTTCTGTATTAGGCGTTGTTTTGCAAGGCAGGGTAGCAGTTAAAAAGATTGATAGAAACGGTAACGTTACCATACTTGACCATATTCAAAAAAACGGCGTTTTATCTAACGCTTTCGCATTTTCGCAAACGGACGGCAACTATATTTCTGCAAGCGCGGTTGAAAACACTAAGATAGTGTTTTTCGATTATAACAACGTGTTCAAGCGTTGCCAAAAAGCGTGTGAATTCCACTCGATTTTCGTTGAAAACTTATTCGATATCGTTATAGAAAAATCTAAAACCTTATCTCAACGCGTTGAAATTCTTTCTAATAAAACAATAAGGGAAAAGATTTTATCATACCTTAACATTGCGCTTAAAAACTCGATAAATAACGTGGTAACGCTACCTATGTCATTAACGAGTTTTGCGGAATTTTTATGCGTTGACCGTTCGGCTATGATGAGAGAAATGAAAAAACTTTCTCAAAGCGGAATTATAAAAACGGATAAAAGGGTAATTACCGTGCTTAAACGAGAGTATATTTGACGTTTTTAAATGCATACTAACGGTATGCAGGCGATAATTAACCTTATGAAAAAACTTATGCTTTTAATTTCGGCTGTAATCATTACAGCCGTTTTTTTATTATCTAAAAACGTGGCGTTTGCAAGCGAGAAAGGTTTTACTGTGATTGCAGGGGATAAAACCTATTTCTTTTACGGCAAGCAACTTTCAACTTATAAAGGCAACCTTTATATCAACTGTTTGGAAGGCGTTGTTGACGGAATATTTTACGATACCGCCGTTTTTCCTACCGATGCAAGCGCAACCTTTTTGCCGAACGGAAATTCTCCCTTTATATATAAGGAAGAGATTGTTGGTAAAGGCGTTGACAAAGAACGGCTCATATTAGATATTTTCAACGCGATTCCAAGGAGCGAAAATAAGGTGGTTGCAACTTTTATTCCCCTTTATCCTACCGTTACTTTAAGTGATGTTAAAAAGTATACCTATAAAATGGCGGAGTTTTCAACCGAGTATAAATTTTCAAGCGAAAGCCGTAAACACAATATTTCGGTGGCGGTAAATAGGATAAACGGAACGGTTATCAAAAGTGGAGAAGAATTTTCGTTTAACAAGGTAGTGGGGGAACGCACGGAGAAAAACGGCTTTAAAGTGGCAACCGTGATTGAGAACGGCGAGTATTTAGACGGGGTTGGCGGTGGCGTTTGCCAAGTTTCAACCACTATTTATAACTGCGCGCTTTTATCGGGGCTTAAAGTTAAAGAAAGGTATCCGCATAGCATTTTGCCTTCTTACGTTGAGCCGTCGTTTGACGCTATGGTATCGGGCAACGCCTTCGACTTAAAGTTTGTAAACTTAACTAGTGGTAACGTGTATATCAAGGCGGTTGCAAACGGGGAAAAGATTTCCTTTGTCTTTTACGGCGAAAAGCCTATCGCGACTTATCAAAGAGTTAGTAAAAGCGTGGAAATAATTCCTGCACCGTCCGTTGAAATTATTGAAGATAGCGAGATTAACGCAGGGGATAGCGAGTGGGTTAAACTTTCTAAAAACGGGCTTAAAAGCGAAGGCTATTTAAAAGTTTTATACGCTGATGGAAGGGAAGAAAGCGTTAAACTTCATACCGACAATTACAAAACCGTTCGCGGTATTATGAAAGTAGGAACAAAGGTGGTTGACAAAGCGGAAATAATAAGATATGATATTAAATAGTAATTTATTTGGAGCGTTGATATGGTAAAACAATTTTATGCAGACGTTGAATATAATAGGCAAAAACGCCGTAGCGCATTGATGCTTAACGGCTTGCTAATTTTAATTTCATTAGGAACGGCGTCAATCTTCGTTGTTAAACGCGATTACGTGTTCTCACTTATCTTTATGGTATTTTTGTTTATACCGATGTTAACTATTCCGTCGGCGTTCAAAAACTTCCCCGTGCACGGCGATGCGGTTCTTACCGTAACGGATAAAGAAGTGTTGATTATGGGTATGACTTTAAAACTCAAAGATATATCTTCGTTTAGAGCGACTATAACTTTACCCACCTGCAAAACGGAAAAAGAAACCCTTGAAATGCTCAAGAGTTTTGAAAACGTTAAGCCTAGCGAAGAGTTTGACGGTGACCTTGATATTTTCTATTATAACGCAAAGGGTAAAAAGCAAACCGTGTTCAGCCACGTTACTAACGTTGCAGGTGCAATAGAAGCTTTAGTAGAACTCGGCGTAAAAAAATATTCACTCATTTATTCGGCAAAGAAAAACACTATTAAGTCCACTTATGATTTCAAGTCAGATATCGCAAATCGCCGTCAAGAAGAAGCGAATAAGGTTGGCAAAAAATCGAGCATGAAGCATTTAATTTAAAGGGAAAAATAAAAAATACAAAAATTTTTAAAAACCCCCTTAAATTATTTGCTCTTTTAAAAAGTTTATGTTAAAATACTTATGCTTTATGGCGTGCGGCTGTGGCGGAACTGGCAGACGCATAAGACTAAGGATCTTATGAAGGCTAC
>JAGCMG010000013.1 GCA_017646555.1 Clostridia bacterium
ACTATTACACCGACTTCACCAAGTACTTGCGCTTTAATAGCCATACCTAACGCTACGCCTGCTTGTGGTAAAAGCGTTATGCCTAAATACTTGGTAATATTCGGCTCTGCTTTTGTGAATTTTGCCGATAACCCTGCGCCTGAATATTTGCCAAGTGAACGGAACGCAATATATACAACGCCGACTAAAACGATTAAAATATCGGTAAATACCGAAAGTTCAAACTCTGCGCCACTTATTACGAAAAAGAGTATAAATATCGGCGCAGTCCAACGGTCAAGTCTATCCATAAGTTCTTCGGAAAAATCACAACAGTTGCAAAATACCGTACCGAGCATCATACATACTAAAAGTGATGAGAACGACACGTGAATTCTACCGATATTAAATTCTAACATTGAAAGCCCTACCGTCAATAACACGAACGCTACCGACATTGAAAGTCTTTTTGAACGTGAGTGGAAAAACTTTTCAAAATAAGTAATGAATAACCCCATTACCCCACCAAGTCCAAGTGAAAAGACTACTTCAAGAATAGGTTCTAAAACGACTGAAAGAACGTCAACTGTGCCTGAAAGCACGGCTTTTGCCACACCGAAAGACACGGCAAAAAGTACTAACCCTACGGCGTCGTCAATAGCAACTACGGGTAAAAGGGTGTCGGTTACAGGGCCTTTCGCCTTGTATTGTCTTACGACCATAAGCGTTGCCGCAGGAGCAGTTGCAGACGCTACTGCACCAAGGATAATTGCCGAAGATAACGGAAATTTATCAGGTATAATAAAATGTAAACCAATAAGCGCTATATCAACTAAAATGGTGGTAAATACTGCTTGCGCGATACCGATTATAGTTGCCTTTTTACCTATGCTTTTAAGTTGAGAAAGTCTAAATTCATTACCGATTGCAAACGCAATAAAACCTAAGGCTACGTCACAAATAATCGACAGTCTTTCAAGCTGAATCATATTGTTAAAGCCAAGCCCCGAAACGCCTATCGCCCCTAAACAATACGGCCCGATTAACACCCCTGCAACTAAATACGCAGTAACGGCAGGTAGTTGTAATAATTTAGCGACACGGGACAACATAAGCCCTGCAAATAATGCAATTGATAAACTCAATAACACTTCCATAAAAGACAGTCCTTTTTTTATTCTAATTATTAATATGCGATAAGATTTTAATACTTTAAACAATTTTTGTCAAGCAATAAAAAATGTATTTATCAACTAACTATATAATGTGCTGAAATTTTGAAAAAAGTGCCGTTTTCTTTTTTAGTAATTGTAAATTTTCATTTATTTTACTCATATTTTCTAAATACAACAAAAAGTCAGCGAAACTATGGTTGGTTTTACTGACTTTTTATTTTTTAATATTTACAATTTTTATTAACGCGTAAAACGCAAAATTTACTAATAAATTACAACACGATATTTTGTTTTAAGCGAATATCGTCGGAAGATGCGCCGACTAAAATTTCAAACTTGCCGTTTTCAACCGTCCAGCAATCTTTAGCCGTTGAATAGAACGCAAACGCGCGTTCGTCTAAAACGATACTAAAAGTAACCGTTTCGTTTGGCTTAATTTGCTTTTTGTCAAAGCCTTTAAGTTCAAATTTAGGGCGATATACGTTAGAAATTACGTCGCGTACGTAAACTTGAGCAATTTCTGCACCAACTACGCTTGAAGTATTAGTTATATCAAACTTAACTTCGTACTTTAAGTCGTCTAATTTATTGATAACTAAATTTGAATATTCAAAATTTGAGTAAGATAAGCCGTAGCCAAATGGGAACAAGGTCTTAATATTATGCGTTGCGTAATATCTATACCCTACGTTTAAGCCTTCGCTATACACGCTAACAAAAGCGTCGTCGTAAGTTTTCGTTGCAGGAACGTCTTGTAAACTATACGGGAAAGTTTCTGAAAGTTTACCCGACGGATTAACTTTACCAGATAAAATATTTGCAACGGCTTCGTGTCCTTGAATACCTGCAAAGCCAACGTATACGACTGCTTTAACTTTATCTATCCAAGCCGACATATCGATTGCAGAGCCTGCGTAAATGCAAACTACTACGTTGTCGTTAACTTTACAAGTTTCTAAAATTAAATCTTCTTGTTCTTTGGTAAGTTTTAAAGTTCTTCTATCAGTGCCTTCGTACTCAACTCTTATACCCGTACCTACGGTAACGACGGCGATATCGGCGTTAGACGCTTTTTCAAGGCACGCCTTAAAGCCCATATACGCATTGTTACCACCTACGTCGTTAAATGAACACCTTGTAGCTAAATCCATACTAACTTTATCAGAATTTAACGCTTTTTCTAAGCAAGTTCTTAAATCAACAGGGTTTTTGTAAGGAACAACGTAGCACGCGCCACCACCACTTAATGATGAGTTAGCAGGAAAACCCGATACTAAAATATTTTGAGTGTTATTAAGTGGTAAAATATTGTCTTGATTTTTAAGTAATACAATACCTGCTTCGGCTATCTTTTGAGAAATATCACAGCGTTCTTCTTTCGTCGTTTCGATAATGTGTTTAGACTTGTTCTTTTGGATTAAGTCTATGATTTCTAAATTCTTTTTAACTAAACTATCAATGGTTTCTTCGGTGATTTTACCGTCAGCAACCGCTTGTTTTATAGTATCGAAAAACTGCGCCCTATAAGGCATTTGTATATTTAAGCCAGCGTTGACCGACGCAACGTGATTTGATACTGCGCCCCAGTCCGATACGATTAAACCATTAAAACCGAGTTCGTTTTTAAGTAAATCGTATAACTTTTTATGCTCACTCATCCACACACCGTTTACCATATTGTAAGAACTCATTATAAAAAGTGGATTTGCTTGCAGGGCAATTTCAAACGGCGTTAAGTATATTTCACGCAAAGTTCTTTCGTCGATTTCGCTTGATTTCCAAAGTCTATCGTCTTCACTATTGTTTGCAATATAGTGTTTAACACAAGCGCATACACCCTTTGATTGCATACCTTCAACGTACGCTTTTGCGATATGACCAGATAAATATGGGTCTTCGCTGTAATATTCAAAGTTTCTACCGCAAAGTGGCGTTCTTTTTATGTTTAAGCCTGGGCCTAATAATACGTCAACGTCCTTTTCTATACAGTCTTCTGCAAGGGCTTTACCCATTATTTTAGCAATATCTAAATCCCAACTGTTTGCAAGCATGTTTGACGATGGATAGGTTATATTCGGTTCGTCGTGCTTTTGTTCAACAACTCTTGGCGCGCCGTTATCATCTCTCGTATGAGTAGTAGAAGTCGTCACCGTATATCTTAAACCACACGACGCGTCACTTGCCATAATGGACGGTACTACACCGTCTAAATTAAATAATTCCATAGCGCCTGAGCCGATAAGCAATTTAATTTTTTGGTCAATATTTAAATTTTTTAAATCAATCATAATTATACACCTATTTTTTAGTTGCAAGTTTTTAAAACATACGCAAAATGCTGTAGCTTTTATTTCAATACTACATTATAAAATATTTGGTTAAGAAAATCAATACTTAATTAAAAATTTATTCAATAAAGTATCAATCCCTACCGTTTTTTAACGCCGTTTTAAATCCCACTCTACATTAAAACGTAATAATAAAAAAAAGAACAACACGCGGTTGTTCTTTTTTTAGTGGTTGCACAAGCGTCAACTTAATTGAACTATTTAGTTATAAATGGTCAGTCGGTATGATTTTAAGTTTGTAAACCTAGAACATAAAAGGCGAGAATTTTCTCGCCTTTTAACTTGTTAAAAATTAGATATGGGTTTCCCATATATGTAAGGGCAAAAGAGTGAAGTGTGGCACTTTTCTTTACCTGCTTACGCTTAACCCCATTTTGTGGCAGATATATACTTCTTATAACCCTTGCAAGCTTTGTAACAATACAGGTAAAACAGCGAGCATAACATCTGAGCCTTTTTCTGCAACCCATTTTAGAACACTTCCGATTTTACTTTTGATACTTTTTTTCCTACCCTTTTTATCTTTTAATAATTCTTGTATTTCTTGAATTTGTGTTTTTATTTCTTTCGTTTCAGATTCATCTAGCGTTTCACAATCGTCTATAGCTTTGAAACAATCTTCAAACAAAAGAGAAACACTGACTTTTGTTTCTTGATTTTGATTAACGTTTTGATTAACATTTTGGTTTTGATTAACTTGAATGATTGGTTGTTTAGATTGTGATTGCGCTTTTATAACCCTTTTTTCTTCACAAACTTCTAATAAATAAAGTTCAAGTTTCTGCAATACGCCTTGATGAATTGCGTCTATATTATAATTCAAAATGAGCAGACCATCATTTTTTAAAATTTTCTCTACATTTTTACCAAAATCGACTTTGCCTTGATATTTGATAGTAATTTCTGTTACAAATCGCTCTTTCGCATCGCCATTTTTTATTTTTTTACCTTTTTCTATATCTTTTCTTATTTCAAGAATGTACGGATAAAACACAACACTATCCAATATTCCTTGTAGTGCCGATAGCATAACTTCAAGATTTAATTTGATTTTATTTGTATAATACCGTGTAGGCGAATTAGACAAATCAAGAACTTGACATTTTTGCCAATCTAACACCAGAGAATAACCAAATTTACTAGCTGCGATTTGTTTATGTAAAGTTTTTCCCTTATTATAACGTTGGTCATCAGTTACATTTACGTCGTTTATTAAGTATAAAACTTCTTTAAGATATTCCTCGACTTGCTGAATTTGTCTATATGTCATTAGTTCAAAAACTCCTTTGTTATTTTACTGATTAGGCTTTTTGCGACCTGAACAATGTGGACAACCACGACCTTTGTTTCTATCAGCTATTCTTGCTTGCCATTCATGTCCTTTTTCACACTTCCACCAAAACTTTTTACCACTATTTGCAGTAAAATCTTCTGGTTTCAAGTCGCCGTTCTTTTCATAATTCCACTCACTTGCAAGTTTTGGGTTAACAG
>JAGCMG010000078.1 GCA_017646555.1 Clostridia bacterium
CATATTCCACTTATAGTTAAAGCCCAACCCACCAACGCTTGCAGGTTTAGTAATCATAGCGTAAGCCGTTGATTCTTCGGCAATCATTAAAGCGTTAGGGTGTTTTTCAAATATAGCAGTATTGAGTTTTTGGAAAAACGCAATAGCCTCTAAATTAAACCTTTCGCCATAAGAATTAGGTATCCACTCACCAGGTCTTTTATCATAATCGAGATAAAGCATAGCAGCAACAGCGTCTACCCTTAATCCGTCAGCGTGGAAAACATCCAATAAAAACAATGCGTTCGATATTAAAAACGACTGAACTTCCGTACGCCCCCAATCGAACATACGCGTACCCCAACCTTCGTTTTCGCGTCTATCCCAACCTTGACTTTCGTAGCAATAAGTTCCGTCGAACTCATATAAGCCGTGTTCATCTTTTGGGAAATGAGCAGGTACCCAGTCTAATATTACGCCTATTCCAGCCTTGTGAAACTCATCAATAAGTTTCATAAAATCGTGAGGCGTGCCGTATCTTGATGTCATTGCGTAGTAACCCGACACTTGATAACCCCACGACCCGTCAAACGGATGCTCAGATACAGGCATAAACTCAACGTGAGTATAGCCCATATTTTTTACGTACGGTACGAGTTCTTTGGCTAAATCTTTATAGGAATAATAATCGCCGTTTTCTTTAAGTTTCCACGAGCCTAAATGAACCTCATAAATATTCATAGGCTTATCGTAAGGTAAACTCTTATTTTTTAAGTATTCCCCGTCCCCCCACTTATAACCGTCAAGGTCATAAACTTTTGAAGAAGTTGCAGGTGGCGTTTCAGCGTGGAACGCATACGGGTCGGCTTTTAAAACAGTTTTACCGTCTTTTTTTATAGCGTATTTATATAAATCGTATTTTTTTAACTTAGGAATAAAAGTTTCATAAACGCCACCGTCGCTAATTTTTTGCATAGGATTAGCATTAGCGTCCCAACCGTTAAAATCGCCCACAACAGAAACAGCGTCGGCACGGGGCGCCCATACTCTAAAATAAACGCCCTTTTTGCCGTTTCGTTTGCCGATATGGCTACCTAACAGTTCGTACGCTTTAAAATTAGTACCTTGATGAAAAAGATAAATCGGTAATTCGTTACTCATAACTAAACCCCGCCGTTTATGGCTTTTAATCGCCGTTAGTTTTAATTAGATAATGAATGCGTCCTTTTTAGCAGGTGCAGCATCCATTTCTGCTTTTTGACCTTCGTAACCTTTTCTCCCTAAAAGTGCGTAAGTAGCGTTTTTACCACCTTCTACACCAGGTTGGTCGTAAGTGTTAATATTCATAAGTTCACCACAGAACGCAGTCTTCATTTCAAATAAGAATAAAAGTTGTCCAATAGTGAAAGCATTAACTTCAGGTAAATAAATAGTGTGGTTTAACTTTTCAGCTTGAGTGAGTGCGTATTCAGTAGCGCTTCTTTCAGCTTGAATAAGTTCGTTCATAGTGTGACCACAAAGGAAGTTAACGTCAGGAATATTATCGCAACCTTTTGCGATTTCAACGGTAGTTCTATAGTTATCTACTGCTAAAATAGTGATAACTTTATCGAACGGACCTTCACGATATAATTGAACTTGTGAGTGTTGGTCGGTAACGCCGAGTGCTTTAACAGGAGTTTGACCTACGTTAACGATATTGCCGTCAAGGTCTAAAGCCTTACCTAAACTTTCACCCCAAAGTTGGCAATACCAGTCAGCCATATATTTAAGGCTGTCAGCATAAGGCATCATAACCGAGATGTTTTTACCCTTTTTCATAGCAAGATATTGTAATACTGCTAAAATCATACCAGGGTTTTTCTTGTAATCCTTTGCTTTACAAAGTTTATCCATATACGCAGCGCCTTCAAGCATTGCTTTAATATCGATACCAACTACTGCTGCAGCAAGTAAGCCTACAGGGCACATTTCAGAAAATCTACCACCAACGCCGTCTGGAATATAAAGGGTTTTAAAGCCTTCTTCCTTAGCGATTTTAATAAGGTTACCCTTGTTTGAAGAAGTGGTAGCAATAATGTGGTCTTTAGCCTTATCGCCAAGTGCTTTCTTTAAGATATCGTAAATGATTAAATATTGGCTCATAGTTTCAGAAGTAGAACCAGATTTAGTAATTACGTTAAACACGGTCTTGTTAACGTCAATAACGTCTAATAACGCTTGCATTCTTTCAGGGTCAACGTTATCTTCTACGTATAACTTCGGTGCTTTTCTTTTTGATTTTGGTAATTCGTTATGTCTTAAGTGACAAAGTGCTTGAAATACTGCTATTGGACCAAGTGCAGAACCACCAATACCTAAAACTACGAAATTATCGCAAGATTTTTTGATATCTTTTGCAGTTGCTAAAATATCAGCAACAACTTCCTTTTGGTTATATGGAAGTTCCGTCCAGCCCATCATACCACTGCCACGGTTTGCTTGTACTTTATCGTATGCAGAATTAATTTCACCTTTAATAGCGTCGAATTCTTTAACGGTAAAACCTTCTTTTGCGCCAACGAATTCAGCCATCATATTGTTGTAATCAACTCTAACTTTCATTGAATTTTGCCATTCTCTTTTGCTCATTTTCTTTTCCATTGTAGCCTCCTAAAAATTAAAGAAAATATAATCTTCGGCATTATATAAAATAATACTCTTATATTTTATATTATAAATATAACTTTGTCAATACCTAACCGTCTTTTTTTTATAAAAATAACGCTTTTTTTAGCGAATTTTTCAAATAATTGTAAAGGGGCGTTCCCCGCCCCTTTTTGTTTTATAAAAGAATACAAATAACTCCGCCTTTTCCTTCGTTAATTATTCGACTTACCGTCTTACGCATTTTTCCTTGCGTGTGCGTCGAAATATTGCTTGCTTTCTTCTTTAATCCGTCTTCAATAAGTTCGCCAACCGTTTTACCGAAAATATTAGTGCTTAAAACTTTTTTAGGGTCTTCTTCGTAATCTTTTTCAAGTTTACTAACAAGTTCTTCGCTTTGTTCTTGCCCACCTACTATCGGTGAAACTTCGGCTAATAAATCGACTTTCATAATATGTAAACTTGGCGCGCTTGACTTAAATTTAACGCCGTACCCACCACTTTGCTTGGTTAAAATAGGCTTATCAATAGTAATCCCGTCAATATCTGGTTCAACTATACCATATCCCGTTGAAACGGCTGTATCAAGCGCCGATTTTAAACGCGAATATTCCGATTTAGCAATAGAACTTTCCTTAACGAAACTAATTAAATCAAAATCGTCAACGATATCTTCACCACATTCTTCACTAAGAACTTTGTAGAAAAGTTCAGCGTTTGGCGTAACCGAATAAACCGCCGTACCATCGCCTAAGTTTACGCAATCAAGTTCAGCAGAATTTAACTTTTCATCTTTAGTAAAACTGTCGCAAAAACATTGATAATCTTTCATTTTTCGTATATTTTGCGAACAATTTCTTACTTTTTCGGTAATTTCTTGAATAATTTCATTATCTTCTGGAAGTGCTTGCATCCACTTTGGAAGTTTTATATCAAACGATTGCATAGGGAATTCAAAAAGCACCTTTTCTAAAACTTCGGATACTTCATCAAGTTCCATTTTTGTCGCGTTTACGATAATTACGGGAACGCCGTATTTTTCTTCAAGTTCTTCAGCAAGAGAATTTGCTGACGGCGAATTTTTATCAAGCGTATTTAACACGATTACAAACGGCTTATTAAGCGCTTTAAGTTCAGCGACTACGCGTTCTTCAACAGGAACAAAACTTTCCCTTGCAATTTCGCCAAAACTTCCGTCAGTAGTAACTAAAACGCCTATCGTTGAGTATTCGTCGATAACTTTACGCGTGCCAATTTCAGCCGCCGTTTCAAACGGAATTTCTTCCTTTGACCAAGGCGTTTTTACTAAACGCGGTTTGCCGTCTTCTTCACTACCTAACGCTCCCTCAACAAAATACCCCACGCAATCTACTAATCTTACATTTGCGTGGACTTTATTTTTAAGTTGAATTTTAACTGCGTTTGCAGGAACAAATTTAGGTTGACTTGTCATAATAGTTTTACCGTCAGCCGATTGTGGCATTTCGTCCGTTGCGAGTTGTTTATATAATTTATTACTAATGTTCGGAAGAACAAGTTTTTCCATAAATTTTGCAATAAAGGTGGATTTTCCCGTTCTAACTGGGCCAACTACGCCAATGTATATGTCACCGTCCGTCCTTTTTGCAACTTCTTTATAAATATCAAATTTTTCCATTAAAAACCTCCCATACACTGCTACGAACAGTATATGAGAGTTCTGTTTTTAATATGTAAAAAAATTAATTATTTTGTTCTTTTTCAATCTTTTTTAAACGGCGCTTTTCTTTAAATTTAAATATCATTTGCTTTATTGAAGTAGGATGTTCTTCCCCACTTAGCATCCTTTCTATATTTTTTCTATGCGCAAAAAGCGTAAAGAAACATATAAAGAAAATCAATAAACAACTAACGATATATAAAATATTGTTAGAAAAAGGCGCTTTAAATCCAGCGTACTTAAAGAATAAATAAATACCTTGACCAATTGCAGGTGGGGTTATAGCAATAAACGAACCCATAGCGCCGTATTCGGCAAAATAGATAAATACGATTGCAGCAACCCACGCCATTACGGCAACGATTACCCACTCATACCCAGAAGTTATTGAACAAGCAAACATTGAACCGATAGTAGTCGCAATACCTTTCCCGCCTTTAAACTTATAAATAACGGGATAGATATGGCCTAAAACGGCGCATAGACCAAAAGAATATTTCGCTAAATCGGAAAATTCAAAAATACCGTTTACAGCATATTGACCTTTAAACACAAAATAGCCAACAAGTGACGGAATAATCCCCTTAACAGCATCTAAAACCAAGGTCAAAACCCCGAAAACGATACCGAAATTTCGGCTCATATTCATTGTACCGGGGTTACCACTACCAAGTTTTCTAATATCGTTCTTTTTAAGTTTTGAAAGAATAACGGCGTTATTCACGTTACCTAAAAAATACGAACATACTGCAATAGCGCTAAAAAGCAACCAGTTAATCATCGTTAATCTTTCTCCTGTTCTCTCACAATGATTCTAATAGGCGTACCAGCAAAACCAAACGCCCTTCGTATTTCGTTTTCAAGATATCTTTTATATGAAAAATGTAATAGTGAAGTGTCGTTTACAAAAAGTACGAATACTGGCGGACGAATACTAACTTGCGACGCATACATAATTTTTAAGCGTTTACCTTTATATGACGGTGGTTCGTTCATACGAACTGCGTCGATAATCATGTCGTTAAGTTTACCAGTAGAAATTCGCGTTGAAGCGTTTTCGTAAACTTCGTCAACTAACGATAAAATCTTTTCCGTTCTTAAACCGGTTTTTGCCGAAACGTAAATCGACTTATAATAATCCATAAATTTAAGCGCTTCTTTAAGCCCTAACTCAAATTTATTTACGGTAAAAGTGTCTTTTTCAATTAAATCCCATTTATTCATACACACTACCGACGGTTTACCTTGTTCGTGAACGTACCCTAAAATTTTAAGGTCTTGTTCAGAAATACCTTCGTTAGCGTCAATCATCATAATACAAACGTCTGCACGGCGAATTGCTGCAAACGCGCGTAAAACGCTATAATACTCTAAATCTTCTTCAACCGAACGCTTTTTTCTAATGCCTGCCGTATCTATTAAAGTGTAGTTTTTGCCCTTAAAATTAAACGGCGAATCAATAGCGTCACGCGTAGTTCCCGCTATATCTGAAACAATAGTTCTCTCTTGCCCTAAAAGTTTATTACATAAACTTGATTTGCCAGCGTTTGGCTTACCAACGACGGCGATTTTTAAAGTTTCATTATCTTCAGCCACTTCAGTATCGTCAAAATACGAAACGACTTCGTCTAAAAGGTCGCCAATCCCTACGCCGTGTTCAGCCGAAATACCAAACGGTTCACCAAGCGCTAAATTGTAAAATTCGTACAAAAGTTCAGGTCTATAATTGTCCATTTTGTTAACGGCAAGAACGACTGGTTTACCTGATTTTTTAAGTTTTAAAGCAACTTCTTCATCATTAGAATTTATACCAGTTTTAACGTCAGTAAAAAATATAATTACGTCAGCCGTTTCAATAGCAATTTCCGCTTGCTTTTTGATATGACGCCACATTTCGTCATCCGACTTTAACTCTAAGCCACCGGTGTCTACCATAGTGAATTGTTTGCCACACCACTCTGCGTCAGCATAAAGCCTGTCGCGCGTAACGCCCGGCACGTCTTTAACGATGGAAATTCTTTCCCCCGATATTCTATTGAAAAAAGTAGATTTACCAACGTTTGGTTTACCTACTATTGCTACGAGTGGTTTTGACATAATTCACCTTGATTTTTTTAATTATTTTAACTAAAAAGTTAAATTTTGTAAAGAAATTTAAGCCCCAAATTAAAAAACTAAGAAAATTCTCCGTTTTTTAATTAAGCGAACGCAAAATTTTTTCAAAATAACTTGGCGTTGGGGCATTAAAACTCATCAAACGATTAGTCGTAGGATGAATAAATTGTAAATTTTTAGCGTGTAAAAGTTGACCGTTTAAATTAAATTTTTGGTTTTTAAAGCCGTATTCTGGGTCACCGACAACGGGGTGTCCCATATGTTTAGCGTGAACTCTAATTTGGTGCGTTCTACCCGTCAATAAAGAAAACTCACAAAGCGTGTGATTTTTATATCTTTTTA
>JAGCMG010000002.1 GCA_017646555.1 Clostridia bacterium
AGGGTAAATACGACGAACAAATTGCCTTACTTAATTCTGAAATTGATTTGCTTAATGAAAATTATAATTCGGTTAGCGAATATTTTTTAGAAAAGCATAACGCTGAAATTGAAACGAAAACTTTTGAACTAAAAGAAAACCAAAGATTAGAGGATGCTGAGGTTCAAAAGTATAATAATTCAATCCAAGAAAAAGAAGTTAAACACGCCAATGCTTTGGTTCAAGCGGAGACTAAACTTGCTTATGAGTTTATGGAAATTACTTCAAAAGACCCAAGCGTTGTCGATTTAGCAAGAAGGGGGTATTTTGCCGATATCGTTTCGGTGATTATTGAGTATTATAACGAATTTGATAACCCGATTGACGCTTATAATGAGTTTTCTAATGAAAGCGAATTTAACGTTTTTTTAACCGATTGGTATTATCGAAGTGTTTTGTACGCGTTATACGTTAGGGCTTTTGGTCCTGAAGAATAACAATTTAAAATACCGACGCATAGTTTTGCGTCGGTATATTTTTTTATCTTAAATCGTAGATTTTTTGTGAGTAGTTAAACGCTGATTCGTCGTCAATTCCTAAATTTAAGTTATTTTTTGAGAGAAGTTCAAAATAACAGTTTATGATTTTATATCGACGAATAAAGTATTTGTTACCACGTTCATCTAAATAAGTTAAGTCTTTTTGCGCTTGACAGTTATTGCAATTACTACCTGTTTTTACCTTAAAAGGACAATGCACCATCGTCATTAACGGAGGATTGCCTGCGTATTTATAGGTGTGAGGGGTATGATTCTCAATAGAAGATATAACGCCGTTAAACCCTAAATCTTTAAGCGCTTTAACCGTGTATGAGTTGTAAGCATTTAACCCGATACCCGCTAAAATTGGGCGAACGCCTAAATACTTAAACGCGTAATAGTTGTTTGCTACAATTCCTAAATTATTAAAACTATAAATTATATCGTCTAAAACGGCTACTTCTTTACCGGTTGCGATTATTGGTAGGTTTAGATAAATCTTATAATCCTTTCCTTTACTGCTTATTTTATTTAAGAAGTTTTCTATCGTTTCTTTAGAGTAAATAGTAGGGGATAAGATTATTGTTTTAGTCGTTATTGGCATTGATAAATCAACCGTTTCATTTACTATTACTGCCGTTGAAAATAAATTTTCAAAGTTAGTTTTTAATGGCGTTAATACGGCTTTAATTTCTTCCTTGGTAGGCAAATTTTTACCGTCTAACGATTTAATAAACTCCGATTTATTTTCGTCTAAAATCTTATTTTCTAATTGTTCTACTGCTCTTCGTCTTAACTCGTTGATTTTTGAGTTTGGTATGAATACGCCGTCAACGGTAGCGTGAAAATCGACCATTTCAAAAACTGTATCACCGAATTTCATCCGTTTTTTAAGGTCGTTTTCAGTAAGTGGTGAATTTTTTGCCGTTTCGCAAATATCGCCTAAAACTGTAACCGATTGATTTTTTGAGGTAATTTTTAAACTTAACGGTTCTTCTTTTTTTGCTGTGATTTTAACGCTTAGTGGTATAAGTTTTTTTGCGTTTAATAAAAGTTGTTCTCTTTTATTATCTAAAATTTTATTAACGGTATCGCCAACTTCTATTTGAGCGTTTTTTGTGTATACGGTGTAAACGCCGTTAGCACTCTCCGTGTTGCCGACACCGAAAGAATTTTCCGTTTTGCCAAAGGTTTTCAAGCCGTCGCCAAACGCTATTTCTTCGCTTGATTTTATTTTGTATCGATAAAGGTCTTTAAACTTTTCTTTAGCGATAATTACACCTATTTTTTTGCCAGTGTGGTTGTTGTTTTTTATATCTATTATATTGTCGTTGTCGTATAAATAGGCACTTTCATTAAACTCCCCACGCGAAAACACGCTTTTTAATTCGCTTTTTAATTCGCTAATTTGAGTGTTTGTTAGTTCGTTATCAATCGCCGTTCTAAAAGCCTTAACTGATTGCGCTACGTAAGAAGCGCGTTTAAGTCTACCTTCGATTTTATAACTCGTGACACCTGCGTCCGATAAGATTTTAAGCGAATTTATTAAACATAAGTCGTTGGGGGATAGAAAATGACCTTTTTTGCCGTCAGTAAAATATGGTAAACGGCATAATTGTTTGCAAAGCCCTCTATTGCCACTTGAATTGTTTTTTAGCGCCGACATATAGCAGTTCCCCGAAAAACATACGCAGAGAGCGCCTTGAACGAAGTATTCGATTTCCAAATTCGTGTTGTTTTTGATTTCTATAATATCGCTTAACTTTGTTTCGCGCGATAATACCACGCGTGAAAATCCTAATTTTTCAAGCGCTTTCGCTCCGAATAAGTTGTGAACGCCCATTTGCGTACTCGCGTGTAAAACTGCGGTAGGAAAGACCTTTTTTATTAAAGTTGCCATTCCTAAATCTTGAACGATAAACGCGTCAACACCTGACTGTAATGCGCTTGATATAAGGGCTAAAAAATCTTCACACTCATTGTCTTTTACTAAAGTGTTTACCGTTATATATATTTTTACGCCGTGTAAGTGCGCTATACGAACGAATTTGTTAAGGTTTTCTTCAGTAAAATTTTGCGCTTTTATGCGCGCGTTAAAGGACGGTAAGCCTAAATATATCGCGTCGGCACCGTTGTTTATTGCTGAATAAAAACTCTGTTCGTCACCTGCTGGGGCTAAAAGTTCTGCCTTTGTCATTTTATTTTTGTCCATATCGTAATTTTAGCGTTTATTTTTGATAATTATACAATATTCCTTTAATTTTGGCAAGTTTTATTACAATTAAAAAATACGGCGTGTATCGCCGTATCTTTTTAAATTTTACTTGGTGAATTAAGTATTTCAGATATAATATCCATTACTTTATTGTGACAGCCACCACAACCCGTTGAACATTGTGTTTCTTTTTGAACGTCTTCAAATACTTTTTCTACGTCTTCAAACTTGTCGTGTTTTTCAATTGCGTGTGCAATATCTGCATACCAAATTTGTTTACAGTTGCATACAATATAATTTTCTTTCATTTGTAAATTCTCCTATTAAATTATTCAGCTGAAAATTGGTCTTTACCCACGCCACAAAGAGGACAAGCGAAATCGTCAGGTAAATTATCAAAAGTAGTACCTGCCTCAATTCCGTTTTCAGGGCAACCTTCACTTTCATCATAGGTGTAACCACATACGTCACATATATATTTCATAATAATTCTCCTTTAATTATTTTTTTATTTTTATTATATTTTTTAACTATTCTTCGACCTTTTCAAAGTCGGATGCAGGGTGTTTGCACCACGGGTATATAAAATCTTCCGGTAATGGGTCGCCTTGGTAAAAATAACCACAAATTTTGCAAGAATATCCTGCAACTTTCTTCTTTTGGGGTTTTGGTTTTACATTTTTTTGATAGTAAGAATAGGTCATTGTTTCGTCGTCGTTTAACTTGAGTGCATCCGTTAACTCACAAATAAATACACCGTGACTTTCGGTATCATAAATCTCTTTTACCTTTAATGATAAAACAGCGTTCACATTGTTAGCTAAATACGCTAAGCCGTTTGAAGTTGTATTTATTACTTCATTTTCAAATTTATTTACCGTTCTGCCACTTTGAAAACCGTACTTTTGAAAAATTGAAAAAGGGGCACTTTCGGTAAGAATATTTACGTTTAATATACC
>JAGCMG010000079.1 GCA_017646555.1 Clostridia bacterium
ATTTTTAAAAATAACAAGGAAATTTTAATGATTTTTCTATTGACAAGCATCTATAAATTTTCGACAAAAAACTTTTACAAAAATAGGCAGATGTCCAAGAACGTGGACATCTGCCCATTGACTTTTATAGATTCTTATGATATAAAAGAACAACAACCACGAGCAAGAGAATTCCTTACAGCCAATATGTGGTAAGTAAAACTTTATAAAATACTTGTAAAGTATAGCACACTATACTTTACAAGCAAAGTCGTGTGTTTTTGCAAGAAAAAAAGAAAGACTAACGAAGAATTATTCGTTAGTCTTTTATAATGCTCTAAAAAATCCCTAAGGGAAGAGCGCAAATACGTTAGCCTTTTTTATTTAATTTCACTTTTTAATAGGTAAAAGCATTCGCGTTTCTTTTTTATACTGCAAAAAGCCTTCTTTTTTTGACTGTCTGCCGTCAGCCATAGGTATACTAACCGTGAAAAATAATACGGTGTTAGCCAACGCGCCAGCCACTAAATACCACGCTTTAGGAACGGCAAAAACCACGGAAAGCGCCACGCCCCACCACATAAGAATTTCGCCTAAATAATTTGGATGACGGGAATATTTCCACAATCCGTTTCTGATAAACGCCCCATTCCTATTTTTACGAAAAGCATGCATTTGGCAATCTGCCACGCCTTGTATCGTAATTCCCCCAAGCGAAACGCAAATAAGCACCACGCTAACAGCGTTACCCGTTACGCCGTTTATCACAGCGTATACTGCTGGCAATATGCAACCGTACACTACGAGCGTTGGGACCATATGTATACCAACGAAATTTATAATAGGATAAAACACGCCCGTTTTTTCTTTGAGCATGGTATAGCGCCAGTCTTGATGATTAAGATTTGCAAAAGCGTACGCCCAGTTTGCCGTTAAACGAATTGCCCAACACGATACGACGATAACGAGCAAAATACCAAGTACGGTTAATTTTCTTCCTATGGCAAACGCCACTAAAATAACCGGTGGCTGAACACTCCAGTAAGGGTCGTAAACTGATGCGTTTTCAAAAATAACGCTAAATACGAAGGTTACGATAGTTGCCGTTACGTCTGCAATTAAAAGCGACAACCACCATTTAAGGTTCAACGCTTTATACACAGCAATACCAACCACCGTGGCAATCAAGTACACCAGCGCGACGATAATAAAACTCACCGTGCGATTTTGCTTTAGTTTTTTCATAAGTTTATATTCTCCCCGATAAGCGCATATCGTGTGGCTTATTAAAACCACTACGATACGCGCCGTTTTATCTAACGAAAAACTCGGCTGTTTTCAAACCGAGTTATCAATATCTTATTCAATTACGCTTGCTTGACTTCTCAATTCATTTAAATCTGCTTTGCCAAGTTCATTACAACGGCCTAATAATTTTTTGGCTATTTCTTCTTTTGTTAGCCCGTCTGCTATAAGTTCGGAATATTTTATAGGTTTATCGATTATGTAAACGCGTTCGTCTTTTTTTAAGTAACTAACAAAAATAGGTGTGTCAATACCTTTTTTATAAGCAAATTCAGCAAGGGCTAAAAACCCTAAAAAGAACCCTTCAAGTTCGTCTAAATAACCGTTGGTTGAATCTTCCGGAAAAACTACTATATTTTGACCTTTCTTTAGCGCGTCTAAACTTTCTTTAAGCGTTTTATAAAAGCGCGAATCTTTATAAGTTGAAATCAAATTTAACCCTGCGTAAAACAAGTTGGTAAGCGGTGATGCAATTAAGCAAAACAACCTTGCCAAATGTAAATTCCAGTGCTTTTTTTCATGATAATAAACGCGGGATTGATACTTATACATTTTAATAAGACCACTATTCATTTCGTGCGCGCCCCAAAATCTAATCGGCGCGTGCATATACATTTCAAGCGACATAGGCGCTTCCGTCCCCACGTGGTTAGAAAGCATAATGGAACTACTCTCCATCTTTTCGCCAAGATAGATAAACTCAGGCTTTTTATATCTACCAACCATCAAACACTTTAACGCCCTAAACCAAGCCTTGCCCCTTTTTGGTCTAATAAACTTTTCCTTCTTAGCCATTTTTCACCTTCCGTAATAATCTAACATAATTTTACTACTTATTTATTAACTGAAACTAAACTCGTTTTAATTTGTAAAATTTGCTAAAAAGTCTATTTGTGGTAGCATTTCGCAACACCGTTATACTTAAAAATGCACCAATAACTATAAAAGCCCCCGTTTTTAGGGGGCTTAAATAAATTAAATTCTGTTTTTATTTTCTTCTATAAGTTTATCAATAAACTCATTTAAAGTGTAACTTGTCGTTTCGTTAGTATCTCTATTTCTTACGGAAACAGTTTGGCTTTCAACTTCTTTCGCGCCGATTATTACGATATAAGGCACTCTATCAACCATTTGCGCTTCTCTAATCATATAGCCAATTTTTTCATTTCGGGTATCGATTTGAACTCTTAAACCAGCGTCTTTTAGAGCCTTATAAACTTTGTTACCGTAGTCTAAACTCTTTTCAGAAACAAGTAAAACTTTCGTTTGCATAGGCGCAAGCCAAAGTGGGAATTTACCTGCAAAGTGTTCGGTTAAAATACCGATAAATCTTTCAATCGAGCCAAAGCAAACTCTGTGTATCATTATAGGGCGTTCCTTTTCACCTTTTTCATTAACGAAATCAAGGTTAAAATTAATCGGCATTTGGAAGTCAAGTTGAATAGTACCACATTGCCAAGTTCTACCTAAACTGTCTTCTAAATGGAAGTCAATTTTCGGGCCGTAGAACGCGCCGTCGCCTTCGTTTATTGTGTACGGCAACTTCAATTCTTCAAGCGCCATCTTTAAGCCGTTGGTCGCTGATTCCCAATCCTCGTCGCTACCCATACTATCTTCTGGACGGGTAGAAAGTTCAACCGAATATTTAAAGCCGAATTTTGAGTATACTTCGTTGATTAAATTTACTACGCCGACGATTTCTTCGGTAATTTGGTCCTTTCTCATAAAGATATGAGCGTCGTCTTGAGTAAAGCACCTTACTCTAAATAAGCCGTGCAAAGCGCCTTTAAGTTCGTGACGGTGAACGATACCAAGTTCCCCTGCTCTTAACGGCAAATCACGGTAACTATGTGGTTGACTTTTATAAACCATAACGCCACCGGGGCAGTTCATAGGCTTAATGCAATAAATTTCTTCGTCAATGACGGTTGAGTACATATTGTTTTTATAATGGTCCCAATGCCCACTCGTTTCCCAAAGTTTTCTATTCATTATAAGTGGGGTTGAAATTTCCACGTAGCCGTCACGGTAATGAATATCGCGCCAGTACGATATGAGCGAATTTTTAAGCGCCGTGCCGTTTGGCAAAAAGAACGGAAAACCAGGGCCTTCGTCAGCCATCATAAAAAGTTCCATTTCTTTACCGATTTTTCTATGGTCACGCTTTTCAGCCTCTTCTAAAAGTTTAAGATGCGCGTCAAGTTCTTCTTGAGCCGCAAACGCTATACCGTTAATACGCGTTAACATTTTATTGTTTTTATCGCCTTTCCAGTACGCGCCTGATTGTTGAGTAATTTTGAACGCTTTTAGCGCTTTCGTGTAAGTTAAGTGTGGGCCAACGCACATATCGATATAATCGCCTTGTTGATAGAAAGAAAGTGGCGCGTTTTCATCAATTTCCGAAATGTGTTCTTCCTTATACTTTTCCTTTCTTTCGCGCATAAGTTTTATCGCGTCGTCCCTATTTAAAATGAACGGTTTTATCGGTAAATTTTCTTTTACGATTTTTTTCATTTCATTTTCAATTTTAATTAAATCGTCGTCGGTAAGTTTTACTTCCCCCAAATCAACGTCGTAATAAAACCCTTTTTCCGTTGCAGGCCCGAACGCAAAATCTGCTTGTGGATAAAGACGCTTGATTGCTTGCGCCATTATATGCGCTGCCGTGTGCCTTATAATATGTAATTCTTCTTCCTTTTTACAGTCTAAAACTTTACCGTCGTTATAAATTATTTTCATAATTACTCCTTTATTTAGCGCTAAAAAACGCCCTTATTGCCATTTGGCAATAAGGGCGCTTAATTTAGCGCGGTTCCACCTTAATTTTTATCTCTTTGCCGGATAACGACGGCATACGTCCCCTCTTGTTACCGTGGGGCGACTCAGGAGTGGTCTTCGCTTAAAATTCTAAAAAGGTCGCACCAAACCCTTTCTCTCTTGATAGAATTTTTAAGTTACTCTTTCCGTCTTCGTCTTTACTTTTTTAGTATAGCACCGACTTTTTTTATTGTCAATACATTATCAAAAATATGTAGGAATTTTTTAACTTTTATTGACTTTTATATACCTTTCGGCAATATCACCTGCAATACGACAAATTTCAGCACAAGGACGCTTTTTATAGTACTCTTTAGTCCTTTCTTCAGGGTTCCCTATCTTTGCATTTTGGTTTTCACCTAAAAGGTCAGCACAAATAAGAGAGCCTAATTCTTTCTTAAAATCAGCGCAAGCATCCTGAATGATTTTATAAAGTTCAACCTTGCTTTTGCCGTGTGCACAAGTTGCTGAAATTACTGCAACCATACCCGACACAGCCCCGCATACAAGCCTTTGACGGCCTATTCCACCACCAAAGCCAAGCATTAAATTACTTAAAGTTTCTTCATCAATATTAAGTTCGTCTTTAAATGCAAGTGCCACTGCTTGAGAACAAGCAAGCCCCGACTTAAAATTGTTTTCTGCCAATTGTCCTTTCATACTATTCCACCTTAAATTTACAGCCTGCCGTTATGCCGTTATTTATCATATAATTATGAATAGCGTTTAAATTTTTCTTCTTTTCCGTCGTCCAAATCGGCGCTAAAAGGTTTTCCTTTTCCCCGTCACCAGTTATTCTATGAACGACGATTTTTTCAGGTAGCCGTGATAAAATTTCAGCCACGGCTTTAATATAAAATTCGCGCGAAATCGGTTTATAATTCCCCGACAAATATTCCTTTTCAAGTTTTGTGCCTTTTAGAACGAAAAGAGAGTGAATTTTTACGCCTTTAATATTATGGTTTGCTAAAAATGACGCCGTGTTTATAACTTCACTCATATCTTCGCCGTTAAGCCCGACTATAATATGCGCTACAACGTCTATTCCGTTATCGTTTAATAATTTTACTGTTTTAGTAAATTCAGCTGTTTCATAACACCGATTATATCGTTTCGCGATATCATCATTAGAAGTTTGTAAGCCTAATTCGCACCATACGTACCCCTTTGTTTTGAATTTTTTAAGGATTTTAACCTTTTCCTCATCAATACAGTCGGGACGCGTTGCTACGGCAAGCGCTTTAATATTTTCGTCGGCAAAAAATGCCGTTTCGTATAATTTTTCAAGTTCGTTTGCGCTTTTATAAGTCGACGAAAAATTTTGAAAATATACTGCGAATTTATTGGCTTTTTTGTTGTTTTTAGCAAACTCTATGCCCGATTTTACTTGCGTTAAAATATCGCCGTTAAAAGCGTGTTCGCCAGCGCCTTTTTCGTTACAAAACGCGCAACCACCGTAACCTTTTAGGCCGTCGCGATTAGGACAAGTAAAACCACCGTCAATGGGTAGTTTATAAAGTGGTTCGTTAAAATTATCTATAAAAAATTCTTTAACGGAATAATACGGCTTTTTCATAGAAAAATTATAGCATATTTAACACGCTTTTGCAACGGTTAAATTTGACATATACTTTTATAAGTGGTAAAATACGGTTATACTATAATTGATAAATAATAAAAAGAGGTTTATTATGAGCGAATGCACACACAATTGTTCAAGTTGTTCGTCAAAGGATTGCGCTGACAGAAAAAAAGATTTAAGAGCGCCTAAAAATCCCGAATCTAATATCAAAAAAGTTTACGCCGTAGTAAGTGGAAAAGGTGGGGTAGGTAAATCGCTTATCACTTCGCTTTTAGCCGTTACTGAAAGCAGAAAAGGCAAAAAGGTCGCTATTTTAGACGCTGATATAACAGGCCCGTCTATTCCTAAAACTTTTGGGCTTACCGAAAGGGCTATGTCTAACGAAAAATATATTTTACCTGTAACCACTTCAACCGGCTTAAAAGTTATGTCAATGAACAGTCTTTTAGAAGACGAAACCGGCCCTGTGATTTGGCGTGGACCTGTAATTGCAGGGGTTATTCAACAATTTTGGTCGGACGTTCAATGGGGCGATATCGACACAATGTTCGTTGACTGCCCACCTGGAACTGGCGACGTGCCGTTAACAGTTTTTCAATCGTTACCTGTTGACGGTATAGTTATAGTTACCACTCCGCAAGATTTGGTTTCTATGATTGTTGAAAAGGCTGTAAATATGGCTAAAATGATGAGCGTTCCTATTATCGGCATCGTTGAAAATATGTCGTATTTTAAATGCGATAAGTGTGGTGAAAACCATTATATCTTCGGCGAAAGCGGTGTTGAAAATATTGCCGTTAAACACGGTATTGATGCAGTTGTTAAACTTCCTATCAATAAAGATTTACGCCAAACAGTTGATAGTGGTATATTAGAATTCTATAAAGGCGAAGAAATCGACGCGCTTATAAATCTTATAAAATAACCGTAAAAAAATAAAAACGCTACCATAAGGGCGTCACTCTTAGGGATTTTTTAGACAGTATAAAAGGCTAACGAAAATTTTCGTTAGCCTTTTTTTTGCTTTGCAAAAACACACGACTTTGCTTGCAAAGTATAGTGTGCTACACTTTCTTGCTAAAATACCAATTATAATAGAATTACATATTTGAATTACCAATTGAAGTATCAATTTCTTGCATCATAAAAGTTCCGAGTAATCTATCATAAACTATTTGAATTTTTTGCAATTTTCCTACTTTTGCCAAATATTTCCCCTTCATAACATTGATACCACATTTTGCTGTTATTTGAGTGTCTTTGGTAATTTTAATTTCAAGGCTAGCCCCTTTTTTAACTGAGTCGTAATATTCACCATCAAGATAAATTTTCATTGTGCCTCCAATTAAGAAAGTTTGTCTTAATCCGTAAATAATTACCGTTCCTTCATTGATTTGTGATTTCAACTGAGAAACATTGTTTTCATTAATTGGATATCCACAATGGATACAATTTTTCGCTTGATTAGATACCATACTGCCACATTCTGGACATTTGATTAGTGCCATTTTCTTTTAATTCTCCTTGTTGCATAAAAAAAGTGCGTAGCCGAAACCACGCACCGAAAAACGCAGTTCCGCCCATTGTGTAGCGCTATTATTGTAGCATATATAAAAATTTTTATCAAGTAGTTTTGCGTGGGTAAAAGAAAACTCGACTTATGAAAAAGTCGAGTTTTTCAATTTGTTCAATTTAAATCCCTAAGAGTGACGCACATACGTGGTAGCGCTTTTTTATTTATAACATATTTTTAATAACTTCTTCTCTATCAATCGGTGATAAATAAATCGGTGGAATATCTAAAATCGTTTTAGCACCTTTTGCACCGTCCTTATTCATTTTATAGCACGCTCTTGCGCACGCAACTAAAACAGACGAAGTAAATTCAGGATTAGAATCAAGTTTTAAGCGATATTCAATAATATGAGTATTTTCTTTGTTAATCCCCGTCTTTCCACTTCTAATAACGAAACCACCGTGTGGTATCCCGCTATGGTCTCTTTTTAATTCTTCAAGCGAAATAAAATGCACCGTGGTGTCGTAATCGGCAAAATAGTTAGGCATACTTTTAATTTCGCTTTCGATTTTATCTTTATCTGCACCGTCTTTTACTACTACAAAACACTCTCTTTTATGTTTTTCACGCGCTGTTAAATCAGGTGTTTCACCATTTCTAACCTTTTCAATCGCACTTTCAACGGGAATCGTATATTGCTTTGCGTCAACCACGCCGTCGATTCTTCTAATCGCGTCATAGTGCCCTTTGCTTACTCCCTTA
>JAGCMG010000014.1 GCA_017646555.1 Clostridia bacterium
AGTTGACCGTTCGGCTACCTATATGGCAAGATATATCGCTAAAAACTTGGTTAGCGCTGGGCTTTGTGATGAAGTTCAAATCCAACTTGCTTACGCTATCGGCGTTGCAAATCCAGTTTCTATCACGGTAAATACTTTTGGTACTGGTAAACTTTCGGATATCGCGCTTTCTGATATCGTTATGAAAGAATTTGATTTAAGACCACTTGCTATTATTGATACTTTCGGGCTTAAAAGACCGATTTACTTAAAGACGGCATCTTACGGGCATTTTGGCAATCCTGACTTCCCGTGGGAAAAATTAGATAAGGTTAACGCGCTTAAAAAATACCTTTAATGAAATTTACTGAACTATTAAAGCGTTTTTTCAAGTTTACGCTGGACGGCAAAAGTATGCGCTGTATAAATTGCCGTCAAGAAATTTTTAGCGAAGAGTATTTGTGCGCTGATTGCCAAAAAGAGATTTCGTTAATAATAGACGGAAACTACTGCGCGCATTGTGGCCGTGTGACGAAAGCAAAAGAAACTTATTGTTTAACTTGCAAAAACTTTATGGTAGAAACAGACCTATGCCGTAGCGCGTTTGACTACACCAAAACGGCAAAGTTAATAAAGAAGTTAAAGTACGACGGCGCTAAATGGCTCGCTGAGTTTTTTGCTAAAAATATGGCTAAAGTTTATATAAAAGAAGAACTTTTTGCCGACTTTATAACTTTCGTTCCTATGACGGAAAAAAAGCAGAAAAAGCGTAAATTTAATCAAACGGAACTTTTGGCAAATAGTATTTCTACGATAATCAACTTGCCCGTCGTAACGGTTATCGAAAAGATTAAAGAAACGCCTGCTCAAGCAGGGCTGAAACGAAAAGATAGACTTGAAAATTTAACGGGCGCGTTCAAAGTAATAGATAAACAAGCCGTGCTGGGTAAGACGGTTTTACTTATTGACGACGTTTTAACGACGGGAGCAACGGCGGAAAGCGTTGCTAAAAAATTAAAAAAGAGTGGTGCTAAAAAAGTTATTTTATTAACGGCTTGTTCAGCACCTGATATATATGTAAAAGGAGAATAAAATGGGACTTATTAGATACATTTTAGGCAGTGAAAACAGAAGAAACTTAAAGCGTCTTGACAAGATGGCGGACAAGGTTATTGAACTTGCGCCAAAATACGAATCAATGACGGATGAAGAACTTATTTCTCAAACTGCCGTTTTAAAAGAAAGGCTTAAAAACGGGGAAACTTTAGACGATATCTTATACGACGCGTTTGCAGTCGTTAGAGAAGCGGCGTATAGAGTTCTTAATATGCGCCACTACAAAGTGCAAATTATGGGTGGTATTTGTTTACACCAAGGTAGAGTTGCCGAAATGAGAACGGGTGAAGGTAAAACGCTCGTATCAACACTTCCTGCATATCTTAACGCGCTTTCGGGTAAAGGCGTACATATCGTTACGGTAAACGATTATCTTGCCAGCCGTGACGCTGAGTGGATGGGTAAAATTCACCGCTTTTTAGGTTTGACCGTCGGCGTTGCCGTTTCGGGTATGCAATCTGATGAAAAGAGAAAGGCTTACGCTTGCGATATAACTTACGGTACTAATAACGAAATGGGCTTTGATTATCTTCGTGATAATCTTAAAACCGAACTTTCGCGTATGGTTCAACGCGAACTTAACTTTGCTATCGTCGACGAAGTGGACTCTATCTTAATCGACGAAGCGCGTACCCCACTTATTATTTCGGGTAAAGGTGGGGAATCTTCTGAAAACTACATTAAGGCTAACAAGTTCGTTAAAACCTTAAAAGACGAAGAAGATTTTACTATCGATATTAAAGAAAAGACCGTTCAACTCACCGAATCGGGCGCTGAAAAGGCTGAAAGATTTTTCGGGCTTGAAAACTTTGCCGACGTTGAAAACGCGTCTTTATCACATCATATTCAACAAGCGCTTAAAGCGCACCATATCTTCAAAAAAGATAACGACTACGTTGTTAACGACGGCGAAATCATTATCGTTGACGAATTTACGGGTCGTTTAATGATAGGTCGTAGATATTCCGACGGCTTGCACCAAGCAATCGAAGCAAAGGAAAACGTAAAAGTTCGTAACGAAAATAAAACTTACGCAACCATTACTTTCCAAAACTATTTTAGATTATACGATAAACTTTCGGGTATGACGGGTACTGCTAAAACCGAAGAAGAAGAATTTAGAACTATCTACGGTCTTGACGTACTTGAAATTCCTACCAATAAACCTGTTGCTCGTATCGACCATCCAGACGTAATATTCAAAAACGTCGCTGGTAAAAATAGGGCAATCGTTAGAGAAATTATGGAACGCCATAAAACTGGTCAACCTGTGCTCGTTGGTACTGTTACCGTTGAAAAGTCGGAAGAAATTTCGCGTCTTTTATTAAGAGAAAGAGTGCGCCATAACGTTCTTAACGCTAAAAACCACGCAAAAGAAGCAGATATCGTTGCGCAAGCAGGTAGAAAGGGCGCAGTTACTATTGCTACCAACATGGCAGGTCGTGGTACGGATATCTTGCTCGGTGGTAACCCTGAATTTTTAGCAAAGAGAAAACTTCGCGACGAAGGCTACGAAGAAGAAAAGATTGAACTTGCAACTTCGTTCGTTTCCGATATCGACGACGAAATTAAAGAAATTAGAAAGCATTATAGAGAAGTTTATAATACTTTCAAAGCGCAAACCGACGCCGAAAAGAAAGAAGTAATAGAGGCAGGTGGTTTACACATTTTAGGTACGGAAAGACACGAATCACGCCGTATCGACAACCAACTTCGTGGCCGTTCGGGTCGTCAAGGGGACGAAGGGTCTTCGGTATTCTTTATCTCGCTTGAAGACGATTTAGCAAAGCGTTTCGGTGGCGATAGAATGATGACCGTTTACAACGCTTTCCATATCTCTGAAGACGAACCTTTACAATCAAAAATGATTTCTCGTCAAATCGAAAACGCGCAAAGAACTATCGAAGGTAAAAACTTCGGTATAAGAAAACACGTATTAGAATACGACGACGTTATGAATAAGCAAAGAGAAGTTATGTACGCTGAAAGAATGAACGTTCTTAAGTCTGAAGACGTACACGACCAAATTTTAAAACTTATTCCGTCTTTTGTTGAAGAAACATTTAGCGTGGTTGATATTTCTGCTATGCCTGATACTTGGGATATGGACGCGCTCAATAAAAACATTGAACAACGCCTTTTACCAGTTGATAGCAACTTTATCACGCGTGAAAAACTCAATAACTGGGATTACGGTTACATTTTAGAAAAATTAACCGAAAAAACTATTGAAGTTTACGAAGAAAAGATTGAAAAATACAAAGAAGAAGACCTCGACTTTAAGAAACTTGAAAAGTTTATTCTTTTACGCCACGTTGATACCAAGTGGATTGACCATATCGACGCTATGGACCAACTTCGTAAAGGTATATCACTTCGCGCATACGGTCAAATGGACCCAGTCGTAGAGTATAAAAACGAAGGGCTTGAAATGTTTGAAGACTTAACCTATTCTATTCAAAACGATACGGTTAGACTTTTATTAAAGGCTGAACTTAAAAAGACTACCGAAACTACTCACCAAGAAAGAAAGGACTTAGTTGCTAACAGCCCAACAGGTGGCGTAAGACTTCCTGTTAAGAACGCTGTTAAAATCGGCAGAAACGACCCTTGTCCTTGTGGTAGTGGTAAAAAATATAAAGATTGTTGCGGTAAAAACTAAAAGGATTTAAAATGCTTAAAACCGACGAATTTAAACAACGCGTTAAAACTTTAAAATCGGTGCTTTCGGATACGGCTATGGCGATTGATTTAGTCAACTTATCCGAAAAGTTATCCTTTTTAAAATCCGAACTTGAAAAGCCTGAAGTGTGGGGGGATTTAAAACTTTCGCAAAAGATTTCCAAAGAAGTTGCTGGGCTTGAAGTAAAGGTAAACGCGTTTAATAAAGCGGAAAATTCGCTAAACGGCGTTTCCGACCTATTAGATATGGTTGACGATGACGACGAGGCGACTTTACTTGAACTTGAAGAAGAACTATCTTTGACTGAAAAACAAGTCGAAGAAATGCGCCTTTCTGCGCTTTTGCGTGGTAAATACGATTCGTTAAACGCGCTTATTACTTTGCACTCAGGCGCAGGTGGAACGGAAGCGTGCGACTGGACGGAAATGCTTTATCGTATGTATATTATGTACGCTGAAAGGCAAGGTTTTAAAATTACCGAACTTGACCGTCTTGACGGCGACGAAGCAGGGATTAAAAGCGTTTCTTTTAAGGTAGAGGGCGATAACGCTTACGGATACTTAAAAGCAGAAAAAGGCGTTCATAGATTAGTTAGAATTTCGCCTTTTGACGCTAATAAAAGAAGACACACTTCTTTTGCGTCGCTTGAAGTTATGCCTGAAATTGAAGATGAGGGTGAAATCGAAATCAAAGCCGACGAAATAAGGGTTGATACTTTTAGAGCAGGTGGCGCAGGTGGTCAGCACATTAATAAAACTGACTCAGCAGTTAGAATTACGCATATTCCTACGGGGATTGTAGTTTCCTGCCAAAACGAAAGAAGCCAAACGCAAAACAAAGAAATGGCTATGCGTATGCTTACTTCAAAACTTATCGAAAAGAGAGAAAGCGAACGCGCCGAAAAAGAACAAGACATAAAAGGCGAAATTAAAAAAATAGAGTGGGGCAGTCAAATAAGAAGTTACGTTTTCTGCCCGTACACTCTCGTTAAAGACCATCGTACCGGCTATGAAAACTCTAATGTTAACGCCGTTATGGATGGCGATATACACGCGTTTATTTGCGATTATTTACGCAAATCACAATAAACGGTATGATGAAAGTTGACCACAATGCAAAAATATACTGAACTTTTAACACCGAAAAATACTGACGGTGAAATAATTATGGGCATAGAAACTTCGTGTGATGAAACTGCCGTTTCTATCGTTAAAGGTGGTAGGGAAGTTTTGTCGGACGTTATAATTTCTTCTGCTACCGAACACGCTGTTTTCGGTGGCGTAGTGCCTGAAATAGCGTCAAGGGCGCATACCCTCGCTATCGGCGTTGCCGTAGATAAAGCACTTAAAGAGGCAGGACTAAAACTATCGGATATAGACGCTTTTGCCGTTACTGAGGGCGCAGGGCTTTTAGGCGCGCTTTTAGTTGGCGTTTCTTATGCAAAGGCGCTTGCGTTTAGTGAAAAAAAACCACTTATTCCCGTATCTCATATTAGGGGGCATATGGCAGCGGCGTATTTAGCCGATAAAAATTTGCGCCCACCGTTCGTTGCGCTTTTAACGAGTGGTGGACATACAGCGATTATTGAAGTTAAAGATTATTACACCATTGAACACATAGGCTCTACTTTAGACGACGCCGTTGGTGAATCGTTTGATAAAGTTGCGCGCGTTTTAGGGCTTAAATACCCTGGTGGACCAAACGTAGAAAGACTTGCGAAAGAAGGAAAGCCGACTATTAAATTCCCAAAAATGCTTAAAGGGAAAGGTGGGTATAATTTTTCGTATAGTGGGCTTAAAACAGCCGTTATAAACTATATACACAACGCTGAACAAAAAGGCGTTAGCGTCAAAAAGGAAGACGTTGCTTGTTCGTTTCAACATTCAGCGCTTGATATTTTGGCAGAAAAGGCAGTTTTAGCAACTCTTGAAAAAGGGCACGATACACTCGTTTTATGTGGTGGCGTTGCTGCAAACGGGTATTTAAGAGAAATCGTTAAAACCCTTGCCGATAAAAAGGGGATTAAAACCGTTCTTCCCGAAAAAAGATATTGCACGGACAACGGTTCAATGATAGCGGCTGAAGGCTATCTACAATACAAAAAAGGCAATTTTGCCGACTTAACTTTAAATGCAAAAGCAAACGTTCCGCTTTGCTAAAAATAAAAAAAGATAGGGTACGCCCATTACGATTTATTACAAGGAGATATTTATGAAAATTGCAATTAGCGCAGAATCTACTATTGACTTAACCAAGGAACTTTTAGATAAATACGATATTAAAACCGTTCCGTTCACCGTTATTTTAGGTGATGAAGAATCTAAAGACGGGGCTGTTACCCCAAAAGATATTTTTGAATTCGTTGCTAAAACCGGTGTTTTACCTAAAACTACCGCTTTAAATGAATTTGAATACGAAGAATACTTTACTGAAATCTTAAAAGATTACGACGCAGTTATTCACTTTTCGTTATCTAGTGGGTTATCTTCGTCGTATTCACACGCGCAAGCAGTTGCTCAAAAAATGGATAAGGTTTTCGTAATTGATACGGAAGCGCTTTCAACGGGTATTGCGCTTTTAGCAATTTACGCAAGAAAACTTACCGAAACTATTAGCGACCCAGCTCAAATCGCCCAAATGGCTGACGAACGTAAAAAGTTCGTTCAAACCAGTTACGTAGTTGAAAAGTTGGATTATCTTTACAAGGGTGGTAGATGTTCAGGGCTTGCTTTGTTAGGCGCTAATATTTTGAAAATTAGACCACGCTTGGTTATGAAAGACGGTAAAATGAAGAACGATAAAAAGTATAAAGGTAATATGCCGTTCGCCGTTAAAAAGTATTGTGACGAGTGCTTGCAAGAGTTTTCCGATATAGATACTTCCTTAGCGTTCGTAACTTATTCTTCGGCAACCCCAGAAATGATTGAAGCCGCTAAAAACGCGTTAATCTCAGCCGGTGTTGAAACCGTTTACGAAACCAGCGCAGGCGCAACTATCACTAGCCACTGTGGTGAAAATACTTTAGGTATTTTATACTTTAACGACGGCAAACGTACGTTATAATAAAGTTTCAATTTTAAAGCAGGTGTCAACCTGCTTTTTAATATAGTTTATTTTTTGTTTATATTCGTAATATATATTATAATAAGTATTTATTTGGAGAATTTTATGACTAACGATAAAAACGAGTTTTTGCTTGACGGAAAACTTTTCGAAAAATTAATGATTCACGGTGCTAATAACTTAAAAGCGCATCTTAAAATCGTTAACGAATTAAACGTTTTCCCTATTCCCGACGGGGACACTGGCGAAAATATGTTTATGACCATAAGTGGTGGTGTAAACGGCTTAAAAAACGCTAAAAGCGACAGCCTAAAAGATAAGGCTTGTGGGCTTTCAAACGGTATGCTTTTATCTGCGCGTGGTAACTCGGGCGTAATATTATCGCAGTTTTTTTATGGTATTGCAACGGGTTTAATGGATTTTGAAACTGCTGATATTTTCGCTCTTGCAAATGCTTTTAAAAATGGCGTAAAACAAGCGTATAAATCGGTTGCTTGCCCTGTTGAAGGTACGATGCTCACCGTTGCAAGAGAGGCTGTTGAATACGCTTGCAACAATATAAATAAAGACAACACGATAGAAAGTTTTTTTGGCGATTATCTAAAAGAAACTAAAAAATCCGTAGAACGTACCCCCGAATTATTGCCTGTTTTAAAAGAGGCAGGCGTAATCGACAGCGGTGGTGCAGGGCTTATGTACATAGCGCAAGGTATGGTGGACGCTCTTTGTGGTGACGAAATTGCCGTTACAGACCTTTCTTTTGAAAGCAAAAATACTGAACTTGATTTTTCTAAATTTAACGAAAATAGCCAAATGGAATTCGGCTATTGTACGGAACTATTATTGCAGTTGCAAAACTCTAAATGTAATGTGGAAAGTTTTTCCGAACAAACGATAATCGATTATTTAAGCACGATAGGAGACTCTATCGTTGCGTTTAAAACTGGTACTGTTATAAAGTTACACGTTCATACTTTCACGCCGTATAAAGTGCTTGAGTTTTGCCAAAAATTCGGCGAATATTTAACGGTTAAAATCGAAAATATGACACTTCAACATAACGAGAATAAAAAGGAAGAAGACGAAGTTAAGTTGACTTTCAAAGCGCAAAAAAAGCGCACGGATTTCGCTCTTGTTACCGTCGCTACGGGTGAAGGGCTCATTTCAACGTTTAAGGAAATGGGCGCTGACGTCGTTTTAGACGGTGGGCAAGGGAAAAACCCATCGATTGAAGATTTTATCAACGCTTTTGACGAAGTGAACGCCGATAATATTTTTGTTCTTCCTAATAACTCAAATATCATTATGGCGGCAAAACCAGCATCAACGCTTTATCAAAATTCAAAAGTTTTCCTCATTGAAAGTAAAAATATGGGGCAAGCGTATTCGGCGCTTTCTATTC
>JAGCMG010000080.1 GCA_017646555.1 Clostridia bacterium
ATCGGACTTATTGTAAGAACGGTTAACGGCAATAAGTAAATCGGCAATTTCGCGATTAAACGGAGTAGTACGATAAACGGGTGGTTTGCAAACGAAACCACAAAGCATAATAGAATTTGGATTTTTAAAATTATCGTTATCTTCTAAAATTTCCCTAATAAAGACGGTAAGCATAAGTTTAGACTTGTTATCGACTAACTTATTATAACTTCTAAACTGCCCCAAAGCGCAAATTTTAGAGCCGATTTTAAGTTCATTTTTATTTATAAGCCGTTCGGAAACGGTTATCGGCAAAATATCGGCTTGCCCAGAAAGTCTGTTGACCGAAACGCACATTTCGTAAAAACTTTCGCCGTAAACTTCGTGCGAAAATACTGCGTCGGTAACTATTTCACCACTTAAATAAACTTTGTTGTTTTCTTTTAGATTATTCATAAAAACTCCTCTTTTAACTGTTTTTCACAGCGTATTGAACGCCGTTATTGTCTATCAAATAATTTTCTTTGTAAATAAGTTCGCCAATCGGCACGAATTTATAGCCTTGACTAATTAGCGTATCTAAAATAATCGGTAAACTTTTAGCCGTGTTAAGCCCGTTATTGTGGAATAATACTATCGCGCCGTTTTTAGCCTTTGTAACCACTCTTTTGACTATTTCGTTTGCGCTTAAATTTTTCCAGTCTAAACTGTCAATCGACCATTGAATAGTAAAGAGCGAAAGTTCGGTAGCCGTTTCAATTAGTAAATCGTTATAATCACCAAAAGGTGGACGGAATAGTTCAACCTTTTTATTAGTTATATTTTCTATGGCTGATTTTGAAGAAGTCAGTTCACTAACCATTTGATTTTTATTAAGCTTACTCATATTAGGGTGCGTTTTTGAGTGCGTGCCTATTTCGTGTCCAGATAACGAAATTTTCTTTATTAAATCGGAGTATTTTTCCGTCCAAAACTGAACGGTAAAAAAGGTACATTTAACGCCCCTTTCAGCCATAACCGATAAAAGCGTTTCAGTATACTCTGCACCCCACGCGCAGTCGAAAGAAATAGCAATTTGTTTTTTATCAGTTTTAACTGAATAAATAGGTAGCAACCTTTTTTTAGCCGAACTGACACTAACCACGCCCACCGAAACAAACGCAGTAACGCAAACTAAACAAATTAAACTAATAATTAAAAGTAACTTTTTTCTTAAAACGACGAATTTCATTATAACCGTTAAAATAATAAAAATTTTATATACTATTAGGGTATTTTATCGAATAATCACGATTTACCTAAATCGTATACTTATTATTATGAAAAAAAAATTAAAATATTCCTAAAATAAAAAATACCGTTTTGAGCGTAAACGGTATTGTCAAACGCAACCATTTTAATTACGGTGCTTTTTAAATAGAAAAAAATTTTCATACTCTATTGACAATTTTTATATACTATTATATAATAAATATAAGTTCAATAGAACAAAAAAAGGAGATTAAACATGAAAAAACTTTTAACTTTTGCGCTTTGTTTAGTACTTGCGCTCTGTGCACTTTCATTCGTTGCTTGTGACGATGGCGACACCCCACCAACTACTGACGTAACCTACAAATTCTACTCACTCACTATGCAACCTACAGGCGGTGACGCTACAACCCTCAATATCGGTGACCCAGCACCTTGGAGTCAGGGCAATGAAACATTAACTGCTGACAGCGTAATAGTGGTATTTAAGCAAGACGGTACTTACGTTTCTACCAACATAATTGATGGTGTAACCCAAACTATGAACGGTACTTGGACGAAAGATGGTGACGTTTATACCTTTACCCAAGGCGGTCAATCGGCAACCGGTTCTATCGTCGACGACACCTTAACTCAAATCTATTCTCATGCTGGTGAAATGACCATTACTTACGTTTACAAGAAAGTATAATTGATTAAAACAAAAAAAAATGCAAGGCGTGTGCCTTGCATTTTTAATTTGCTAAAAATTTGGGGTATTGACAAACGGCTATTTATCGTTTATAATTTAAATAACAACCACACAAGGAGGCTTAAAAAATGAAAAAACTAACATCTTTATTACTAACTTTAATTCTTGCATTTGCAGTTTTCCCTGTTTTAGGGTGTGATTTATTTAATAATAGCGACCCTAACCCCGTAGGTTTTTATCAAACCCACTCAATGACTTTTACGTCAGAGGGGCAAAGTGAAACCTATTATGCTGGTGAAGAAGTTTTTGGAGGCGTTTTTCATGCCGATCAAATGATGATACAATTATTACAAGACGGCACGGCATTAGTCATTTCAAATGGTACTTACGTAGAATATTGCAGTTGGCAAATTAGCAATAATACCGTAACTCTTTCGTTATCTTCTACTGAGCAATCTCTATCTTTTAGTGATGATACTTTATCGATAGTATATATCGAAGAAGGTTTTGACGTAACTTATACACTTAAAAAAGTAACGGGCGCTATAACCCCACCTGAAAACGCGCAGTATATTAACGGCGTGTATAAATTAAAACAAATTGACGTTTGGCAAGAAAGTAATTACAATACTTATAATTTAGGCGATACTTATCCCCTTGCAAACGATTTAGTTTTAAGTGAAAATTCTTTTACCTTTACTTTTAACTTGGACGGTACTTTTACGGCTACTAACGAACTTATTGCTAACGCACATTCATATAACGGCACTTATTATATTAACGACTCTACTCTTGCAATGTTTGTTGACGGAAGTAATATACCTATTCCAAGAACGGGTTATTTGCTAGAAGATGAAATATCATTTTCAGTTTACTATAACGATTTATGTATAATTTATACTTTTACTAAAACTGTATAACGAAAAATGCAAGGCGACTGCCTTGCATTTTTAATTTATAGTAATATAAATAAAAGGTTTAGGAAAAATCCTAAACCTTTTTATTTATTATTTATGCTTGTAGTGAACGTGTAAAAGTTCGTGTTCTCTACCCTTTAACGGACCGGTTAAAATTTCTTTAACAACGGTATTTTGGTTAGAGAATTGTAATTCTTCAGCCTTATCAGCGTCGTATATGCCTTTAGTTCTTTCACACTTTGCTTCTCTTTCGCCAACAGGTTGACCACCACCGTTGATACAACCACCTGGGCAAGACATAACTTCTACTAAGTGATAGAACGCTTCGCCATTCTTAATCTTTTCCATAAGCGCTGATGCGTTTGCTAAACCACTAACTACTGCAACTTTAATTTCGGCATCACCAAGTTTAACGGTTGCTTCCTTAACGCCGTCAAGGCCACGAACGCCAGATAATGCAATAGCGTCAAGCGCCTTTTTATCTTGAGTAGCCGAAACGTATCTTAAAACGGCTTCCATAACGCCACCGGTTACGCCGAAGATAACACCTGCACCAGTAATCATACCGTAAGGTTCGTCAACTTTAGCGTCAGCAATTTCGTTAAAGCGAACACCACTTTCTTTTATCATACGAATAACTTCTTGAGTAGTTAAAACGTAATCAACGTAAGGTTCGCCAGCCTTATTTTTAAACTCGTCACGACTTGCTTCAAACTTTTTAGCAGTACACGGCATAATTGCAACGTGAATATGCTTTTTGTCGCCCGTATAAGTTTCCTTAATAACAGGTGCAAACATTTGCATAGGCGAACGGCAGGTTGAAATATTTTCAACGTATTCAGGATACTTTTCTTCAGCAAAGCGAATCCAAGCAGGACAGCAAGAAGTAAACATAGGAAGTTTACCTTTACCGTTTAATCTTTCAACGAATTCAGCCGCTTCTTCAACGATAGTCATATCGGCAGTAAGCGAAGTATCGTAAACCTTATCAAAGCCGATTTCTTTTAATGATGCAACGAGTTTGCCCATTAAGTTTTCGCCTTCTTTTAAGCCTAATTCTTTACCTAAAGCAACTCTAACTGCAGGCGCGATTTGAACTGAAACTTCAGTATTCTTATCGCCAAGTGCATCCCAAACCTTATCAGCGTCGTCACGAACGGTTATAGCGCCGGTAGGACAAACCGAAGCGCATTGACCACAGCCTACGCAAGGCGAATTTACGATATCGCCGTCAAAAGCCGTAGCAATCTTCATTTTAGAGCCTCTAAAAGCGTAATCAATTGCGCCTACGTTTTGAATTTCGTTACAAACTCTAACGCATTTACCACAAAGAATACACTTTGAAGAATCCCTAACGATTGAAAGTGAAGATTTATCTTTCGCGCCGAGTTCACAAGCAGTATTTGGGAATCTAACGCCTTCAATATTAAATCTGTAAGCAAATTCTTGTAATTTACATTTGCCACTCTTTTGACAAGTCGTGCAATCACGACAGTGGTTAGCAAGTAAAAGTTCAAGAATCATTTTTCTATGTTTTCTTAATTTAGGTGTGTTGGTTTTAACGGAAGTTCCTGCTCTTGGTGGTGTTGAACAAGCAGCGTCAAGCCCACCCCTTTCGTTTTCTACAAGACACATTCTGCACGCGCCGTAAATTGAAAGGTCTGGGTCATAACAGAACGCCGGAATATCAATACCTGCTTTACGAGCTACTTCTAAAATATTCTTTTCGCCGTTAAGTTCAACTTTAATACCGTCGATAATCATATATTCCTTATCCATCTTAAACCTCCTTAATAGCCTTGAACGGACAACCGTTTATACAGCCACCGCACTTAATACAAAGTTTTTGGTCAATCTTATACGGCTTTTTAATTTCGCCTTTGATTGCACCGGTAGGACAATTTCTTGCGCACTTAGAACAACCTTTACAAAGTTCTTCTTCAATAACGTAAGTTTTAAGTTTCTTACATTCGCCTGCAGGACATCTCTTTTCGTGGATGTGTGCTAAATATTCGTCCTTAAAGTATTTAATCGTACTTACTACAGGGCCTGCAGCAGTTTTACCTAAACCACAAAGCGCTGCGTGCGAAATAGTATCAGCAAGTTCTTCTAAAAGTTCGATATCGCCTTCTTCGCCCTTGCCTTCAACGATTCTTTCTAAAATTTCAAGCATGCGCTTAGTGCCTTCACGACAAGGAACGCACTTACCACAACTTTCGTTACGGGTAAAGTTCATAAAGAATCTTGCAACTTCAACCATACAAGTGTTCTTGTCCATAACAACAAGACCACCCGAACCGATAATTGCGCCAACTTCTTTTAAACTGTCGAAATCTAAAGGTAAATCAAGATGTTCTTCGGTTAAGCAACCACCAGACGGGCCACCGATTTGAACTGCCTTAAATTCACCACCGTTTCTAATACCACCACCGATATCAAAAATAACTTCTCTTAAAGTCGTACCCATAGGAACTTCAATAAGACCTGCGTTTTCAATGTTACCGGTTAATGCAAAGGTTTTAGTACCAGAACTGTTATCAGTACCGGTTGCTTTATACCAAGCCGAGCCTTTATTGATAATATCAGCAACGTTAGCAAAAGTTTCAACGTTGTTAAGTACGGTAGGCTGGTCGAATAAACCGTGTTCAACCGTTCTTGGTGGTTTAACTCTTGGCATACCACGTTTACCTTCGATAGACGCGGTGAGTGCTGAACCTTCACCACAAACGAACGCGCCCGCACCACGGTTGATGTGCATATGGAAACTAAAGCCAGAGCCTAAAATGTTATCGCCTAAAAGCCCTAATTCAGTTGCTTGAGCGATAGCGTTTTTAAGTCTTGCAACAGCAAGTGGGTATTCTGCACGAACGTATATGTAACCGTCGTTAGCGCCGGTAGCAAAGCCCGCAATCATCATACCTTCAAGCATTCTGTGTGGGTCGTCTTCCATAACCGAACGGTCCATGAACGCGCCTGGGTCACCTTCGTCACCGTTACATACTACGTATTTAGGGAAATTCTTTTGTCTTGCAACTTGGCTCCACTTTCTACCGGTTGGGAAACCACCACCCCCACGGCCACGAAGACCAGATTCGGTAATTTCATTTACGATTTCTTCGCTAGTCATACCAGAAAGAACTTTTTCAAACGCAGTATAACCACCTTGCGCTAAATATTCTTCAATAGAAGTTGCGTCGATTTTATCGCAGTTTGCAAGAGAAACTCTCGTCTGCTTTTTATAGAAAGGAACTTCCTTTTGTTCTCTATAAATAATGCCGTGTTTAGTATAGCAAAGTCTATCAACGCACTTACCGTTGTTTATAGTGGTATCGATAATTTCGTCGCAATCTTCAGGTTTAACTTTAACGTATAACCAACCTTGTGGCTCTACTCTTAAAAGTGGACCAACTTCACAAAAACCGTGACAACCACTCTTCGTTACTCTAACAGGGTCGCCATCGTGGCATTTTTCAAGTTTAACAGTAAATTTAACGCCTTTTTCTTCTAATTTAGAAACGAGCGTTTCATATACTTTATTCGCGCCCTTGGAAACACAGCCAGCACCACCACAAATGATAATCTTTCTGTTTTCCGCATCCATTGACGCTTTCGCTTCAGCGCGTAACGCGCGTAATTCTTCAACAGATTTAAGCATTAGTTTTTCTCCTTTAATTCTTCTAAAAGCGCAACTGCCGATTCAGGTGTCATAGTTGGGTAAATTTCGTCGTTTACCATAACTGCAGGTGCTGATGAACAAGCACCTAAACACGATACCGTTTCTACCGTGAATAAAAGGTCGTCAGTCGTTTTCTTTTCTTCAGATAAACCTAATTTATCTCTTAACGCTTCCAAAATAGGAATAGATTTTCTAACGTGACAAGCCGTACCGTCGCACACTTTAATTACGAATTTGCCTTTTTGTTCTAATGAAAAGTTTTCGTAAAAAGTTGCAACGCCGTAGATTTTTGCTTCACTTAAAGATAATTTTTCCGCTAAATACGGGAAAATTTCTTTCGGCAAATACCTATAATGTTCTTGTGCGCGTTGAAGAATTGCAATTAAAGATTTTTCTTCGTTACCGAATTCTTTGATTGCTTGGTCTAATACCGCAAAATCAATAGTTTGTTCCATTTTTATCTCCGTTTCTCATTTATTTTGACGGCTAATGCCGTAATTATTTACTTAAATATTCGTCAATTGCTTTAGCAGCGGTTTTACCAGCACCCATTGCTAAAATAACCGTTGCAGCACCAGTAACGGCGTCGCCACCAGCGTATACTGCTTCAATACTCGTTAAGCCGTTGTCGTCGGTTATGATACCACCGTGCTTATTAACTTCAAGACCAGGGGTCGTTGCTTTAATAAGTGGGTTTGGCGAAGTACCAAGCGCCATAATAACAACGTCGGCTTCGATATCAAAATCGCTACCTTTAACTTCAACAGGTCTTGCTCTACCCGATGCATCAGGTTCAGAAAGTTCCATCTTAACGCAAGTTACAGAACTTACCCAACCATTTTCGTTACCGTTAATTTTAACAGGGTTAGTTAAAAGGTCGAATACGATATCTTCTTCAATAGCGTGTTCAACTTCTTCCTTTCTTGCAGGAAGTTCTGCTAAAGTTCTACGGTAAACGATATGAACTTCTGCACCTAAACGCTTAGCGCAACGAGCAGCGTCCATAGCAACGTTAC
>JAGCMG010000081.1 GCA_017646555.1 Clostridia bacterium
AATTAAATTTTTGGTTTTTAAAGCCGTATTCTGGGTCACCGACAACGGGGTGTCCCATATGTTTAGCGTGAACTCTAATTTGGTGCGTTCTACCCGTCAATAAAGAAAACTCACAAAGCGTGTGATTTTTATATCTTTTTATGACTTTATAATCGGTTATCGCAACCCTACCAAACTTGGTTACAGCCATTTTTACGCGATTTTTCTCATCACGCCTGATAAAAGTTTCAATTCTACCAGAATCCGTTTTAACTACGCCTTCTAAAAGTGCGATATATATTCTTTTGCATTGTTTTTCTTCTATTTGTTTTGATAAAAAAACGTGTGCTTTATCGTTTTTTGCAACGACCAAAAGCCCTGACGTATTTTTATCTATTCTATGAACGATACCAGGTCTAACTTCGCCGTTTATACCCGACAAATTATCAAGTTTAGAAAGCAACGCATTAACCAGCGTTTCATCCCCCGTACCATTACCGGCGTGAACTGTTAAACCTTGTTGTTTATTTATCACCGCCAAGTCGTTGTCTTGATAAACTATATCAAGTTCAATATCAGCATTAGGCTTTACCGTGGTTTCTTTATTCTCAGGTACAATGAGTGTAATTTCATCCCCTACCTTTACTTTATAGCGAACTTTTTCACATTTTCCGTTCGCAAACAAACAGCCGTCTTCTGCTAAATTTTTAATTCTTGAACGCGTAATATCAGTTAAAAGCGCAACGAAAATATCAATTCTTTGACCGTCGTAAAGTGGTGGTACGACTAATTTAATTTCAGCCATTTTCTTCCACGCTCACTTCTTGATTCTCATCAATATTTTTAGCATTTTCTTTTATTTTTTTCTTAAAAATTGCATCCTTATCTAAAAACAAATAATGAACGAAAATCATAAAAATTCCAACGCATAAAAAGGTGTCTGCAATATTAAATATTGCAAATTTATAAGTGCCAAAAGTAAAACTTAGAAAATCTACCACGTACGAATAGGCTAATCTATCGATAAAATTCCCTACCGTTCCACCTATAATAAAAACTAAACCGTAAATTAACATCGGTCCGTTTTTACGATTAATCCAATAAAAAAGTAACATACAAACAAGCGCTATCGGCGTTAAAATCTTAAAAAAAGTTTGCCCCCAAGATTTATCGGCAAACATAGAAAAAGCAGAGCCCGTGTTTTGCACGTACTTAAAATCAAAAAAGCCAGAAATTATCTCAGTTTTTTGACCTACTTCATAATTGTTTTTAAAGTAAAGTTTAGTCAGTTGGTCTATTAAAATTATAACGCCGATACAAAGCAACGGAAACACTATAATTTTTAACAACTGAACTAACTTTATTCGTTTATTTTCTTCCATAAAACCCTATTATTTTGAACGAATTTTCGCAAGCATATCGCTCTTTAAGGCATACAATTCGTCAGATAAGTCAACCTTATATAAGTGTGGGCTATCTAAACGCTTATATTCATCCCAAAAACTATCAAGTTCTTTTTCAGCGTACGCTTTAATTTCTTTAAGTTTAGGTAAGTCGTAAACTAATTTACCGTTGACTATTATATCGCGTTGAAGTGGACGCAAAGTATAATCGTCAAAAGTAATAGTTTTCCATCTATCGAATTGATGGGTTAACTTTAACGGCTTATTAGTATCGTATTCCCCTTCGCTACGCAAGAAGATAAAATCCGCCTCAGCCTTGCCCGTTTTATTATCGTATACTCTATACACGTTTTTAAAGCCAGGGTTAGTTATTTTTGCTACGTTATTTGAAACCTTAATTTTAGGCGTTATCGTACCATCTTTATCAATGATTGCTGAAAGTTTATAAACGCCACCTAAAGCAGGCATATCGGCGCTTGTTATAAGTTTTGTGCCTATACCCCAAATTTCAATTTGCGCACCTTGTTGCTTTAACGAGTTGACCGAATATTCGTCTAAGTCTCCCGACGCGCAAACTTTTGCGTTAGGAAAACCAGCGTCAGCCATCATTTTTTTGACTTGTTTTGATAAGTATGCTAAATCCCCCGAATCAAGCCTAATACCAACAGGTTCGTGACCACTTTCGCGTAATTCTTTAAAGACTTTTATAGCGTTTGGAACACCACTTTTTAAAGTGTCGAAAGTATCTACTAAAAGTAACGCGTTATCGGGATAAACTTTAACGTATTCTTTAAAAGCCGTGTATTCGTCCTTAAAGTTCATTACCCAACTATGCGCGTGAGTACCAGCAACCGGAATATCAAACATTTTACCTGCAAGTACGTTAGAAGTAGAATTACAACCACCGATAACTGCAGCCCTTGCGCCGTAAATCCCTGCGTCTGGGCCTTGCGCACGGCGTAAACCAAATTCTAAAACGGAATCGTTTTTTGCCGCGTATCTAATCTTTGCAGCCTTTGTTGCTATTAACGTTTGATGGTTGATTATATTAAGAAGTGCCGTTTCGATAAGTTGCGCCTCAATAACAGGTGCTTTTACCGTTAAAATAGGTTCGCCAGGAAAAACCACCGTTCCTTCTGGCACGGCGTAAACGTCACCTGTGAACTTAAAATTTTTCAAAAAGTTCAAAAAATCTTGCGAAAATATCTTTAACCCTTTAAGATATTCGACTTCTTCTTCCCCAAACTTTAAGTTAAGAATATAATCCACTGCTTGTTCTAAACCACATGCAAGCGAATAGGTTATCATACCGTTTTGACGGAAAAATAAATCAAAAACTGCTATTTCGTCCTTATTCGGTTGGTCGTAATAGCCTTGCATCATAGTTAATTGATAAAGGTCGGTAAGTAAAGTAAGATTTCTTTCCATTTTTTCTCCATAAATTATATGCCACGCAGACGCGTGGCAAGTTTATTAATCCTAAATGCGTATTAATCCTTAAAAGATTTTATCGTAGGCATTTCACCTTGATTTTGTTCTTCTTTTTTATCTTGTTCTTCTTTTTCAGCATAACGCGTTTTATAGTCTTTATATTCGGTGTGATTATTAAGCGCTATATCTTCCGTTTTACTACCTGCCGTAAAAATTGATGCCGAAAAGATTATCGTTACAAAAGCAACGCTAATTATAACGATTAACCACCACGCCAAAGAAAATACATCAATAAGCGCGTAAATTAAACAGATACAAAATAATCCACCACC
>JAGCMG010000082.1 GCA_017646555.1 Clostridia bacterium
CGTTTTTAAACTCTTTTTCCGTTTGGGGGAAAGCCGTCAGCGTTTTAACGCAATATTTAGAGGCGATTTTATTAGCAAGGCCGGCGGTAATATCGCTTTCATGCGAAACGACGGGGATTTTAAGCGCGTTACCCGCAATTACTACTGGGAGCGACACGTAACCACCTTTTGAAAATATTATATCGGGTTTTAAGTTTTTAAGCAGAATTTTTGCCTTATTTATTGCTGATATTAAAGTAAAGGGTATGGCTAAATTTTTTAGGGTTAATTTTCGCCTTAATTTAGTGGACGGGATTTCATAAAAGGGAATACCTGCCTTTTTAACAAGTTCCTTTTCAATGCCGTTACTGCCTATATAATAAATTTCGTCAAAATGTTTTTTTAGGTGTGGAACAAGCGTTAGGTTAGGGGAAACGTGCCCAGCTGTGCCACCACCCGTTAATACGATTTTTTTCATACTAACAGTATATGTAAAAATTAAATTTTTAGTAATAAAAACGGCCACGCTTTTGCGTGACCGTCTTTTAATTTAATTATTCGCCGTCGTTACCGTCGGTTTTTTCATTTTCTTCACTTGGAAGTTCAACTACTTTACCGTCGATTTCAACTTCATCACTAAAGTCTTCTAAAACTTCACCATAAGAGTATTCGGTTTCTTCTTCAGTAGCCGTTTCTTCTTCGCTTTCGTTATTGATAGAATCTTCCGTGTTTTCGTTAAGAATATCGTCAAGTGATTTTGCTTTTGCTTGTTGTTTTTCTTTTTGAGCGTTGTAAGTTTTGTTTCTGCTTGTTACTGAGTAGCGTGAACGAACTTTAACTTTTGCCTTGTGTTTTCTTCTTAAAATCTTAACAATGAGTGCTATCATTGCAAGAATAAGAACTACTACTAACGCGATTGACGAGAATTGTAACCAGAAAGTAGCCGAGTCAAACGTTGCCGTGCAACCACTTTCTGTTTCAGTTTCTTCTTCGGTGGTTTCGTCAGCGTATGGGTCAACTTCTACAGGGTTGATAGAATTCATTACCGCGTAGATAAAGGTTGCTGAGCCGTCTGCTTGTGCGTTGCTTACGTAAACGTATTTAGCAGGGTAAGAAATATCTTCGTCTTTTTCAGCGTTGTATTCTTTTTCGGTTTTGGTAAGTTCTTGTTTGTATACGATACCGTTTGCAATATCAGCGTCGGTTAAAATTTGAGTGTTGTTAACCGTAGTGGTGTATGCTTTGTAAAGTGCGTTATCGTCGTTAATCTTGTTAGCAAATAAGTTTTCGTTTTCGGTGAACGAAGTGTGTTCAATTTCGTCGAAGAATACGTAACCTTGTGAGGTTTCTTGTCCATCTCTTGAACCGTTCCAAAGTTCAACACGGTAATCGTATTTATCAGCGCCAGCACCGAGTAAGATAGAAACCGTTGCCCAACCGTTTTCATCAGCGTATTTAGCGCAGGTGTCGGCTGTTACTTTTACAACTAAATCGTTCTTGTAATCTTCTTTTTGGGTACCGTAGTTGCCCTTGAATTCTTGAGAAATAACGCTTAACTTATTGCTCTTTGTCATATCTACTAAATAGATATAAGCAACAGCGTCGCCAACTACTTTAACTTTTACGTTAACTTGTAAGTTAGAAGATGCTAATACGTTCTTGGTAGTACCGATAAAGCCGTAATTACCAGCAGTTGCGTTATATATTACAAGTGGTTGAATTGCTTCGTCATAAGTGCCGATAGCGTCTTCTAAGTTAGGAAGATTAGTATATGCACTTGCAAATTCGGTATTGATAACACCAGCAGTTTCTAAACTGTTAACAGCATCGTATTCGCCGTTAGGGGTAACGTATGCGTGGTTTGCAGTTACGCCCGTGTAGCCGATTGCGTTAACGATTTCAGTCTTAATGTTGTGCTTATTAACTTCAGAAATTTCTAAAGCGTAAGTTTTAGTATCGTCAGGTTCGGTAAAGTCTGCATTGTTACCTGCGTATAATGCGTAAGAAACGCAATTTTCATCTGCTTCGCAAAGACTTGCTAAGAATAAATATGCAGGGACTTCATCATTTTCAATATTGCCACTACGAACGCGGAAATCTTTTAAGGTTACCGTGCCGTTTGGATAGTATACGGAATTAGTTAAATTTTCAAGTGGTTGTTCAGTACCGATTGTCATTATGAGTTCAAAATCTCTTGAACCCGTTTCAAAGTTGTTCTTAATTAAAACGGTGTATTCAACGAAATCGTCGCTTGCTTTATCGTTAGTGAGTAAAGCAGTTGACGGATTGATAACTGATGCGCCGTTGATATCTTTAATGTAGAACTTAACGCCACCGAAACTATATGCTGAAAGTTTGTTTTGAACTTTGAAGTTCAACATAATATAATCACCAGCGTTAATAGAATCACTTAAGAAAGTAACTTTTGCAGCAGCCTTTTTTAAGGTGATAGTGGTTTCGCCGTTTGCTGTTGCTACGGTTGAATTTACCTCGTCAGCGTTATTGTTAAATTCATAGAAAGTAATACCACTAAAATCAGGGGTCGTGCTATTGAAAACAGTTGCTTTATCAGCAAGGGTTAAGTTCAAGAAGTAATTGCTTACGTTAGCGTCGTAATCAACGCGGTACTTATCTTGTTTACCGTTAAAGCCAGAAGAAGATAACGAACCGAATGTTTCGTTAGTTGCGTTAGCGTATAAACTATAATCTTCTTCAACTTCAGCAACAACGCCGTCAAAGAAAGCAAACCCTTCAGTATAATCGTCAATAGTTTTAGGAGTATTGCCTAAACCTAAACCAAGCGTTACAGCGATAGAAGTTTTAGCGTATTCGTTACCTTTTACGTAAATGGTGATTTTTTGCCATTCGCCGTCGGTAACAATACCTTTAACCGCATAGGTTGCTTGTTGAACGTCGTTAATAGTAGAAACTACTTGAATATTAGCGCCGTTAGCAGTAACGTTTACGGTTTTAACCCAAACGCTAATGGTAGCAGACGAACCTTTTGCTAATTCGATAATAGAAGTAGACGCTGCTTTCATAGCAGTGCCTACACCTTCAACCGAAGTAGAAGATGCAAGGTTAGCAAGCATCATAACTTTATCGTCGTTAGCACCAGTAGGAGTACCAGGATTTAAAAAGCCGTTAGCACCGGTAAGTTGGGTAATGAACGCGTCTTTTTCCGTGCCGGATACGATGTTGTATTTGTTTTCAGCCCATTTCTTGAAAACGTCAGTATCGTAGAACTTGGTTAAAACTGCTTTCCAAGCGTCGTCACTGGTCGAAATAATACCATTAGTCACTTGTGAGGAATTAGCATTAGTGTCCGAACTTACGTTCCAACTATTAGCCGAGTTGATAGGATAATCTTCGTTCTTTTTTTCTACAAGACCGATAGAGAAATCACCGTTTTTAACGTGAAGTTCAGTTTCGTCCGTGTAGTCGGTGTGTGAGAATGACGGGTCATATTCGTCTTCGTCGGTACTGCCGTCGTCACACGCGAACGCAAACACCATTGAGAGTGAAAATACGCACGCTAAAAGTAAAACGAGAAGATTTTTCATTTTACCTTTTTTAAGGATAGTTTTCTTCATATAGCCACCTTTAATTTAATATTGCCTAATCTATTTGCTTTGCTTTTACGGATAGCGTGTGCGCACACACCCGCATTTTATAACAATAGCCTTTTCATTATATAGTATTTCATAATAAAAATCAATAAGTTTAACTTAAAATTTTCAAAAACTTTAAGCACTTTTTTAATTTTCGCTTTTTTTATGGGTTTTAATACCGATAGTTTGTCAATAATTTATCTATGCAAAGTAATAAATCTACTTCTTTAATGGTGAAAGAAAAATTTTTAACGGTTATTTTTGGAACGATTATCGGCTTTATAAACGGAATATTTGGTGGTGGTGGGGGGATGGTCGTCGTACCAGTTTTACATTATCTTCTTAAAAAACCACTTAAAGTTTCGCACGCTACGGCAATACTTATAATTTTGCCTATTTCGTTAGCGTCGGCAATCGTTTATTTAATCAACGGCTATTTTGATTTTTCAACCTTTTTACCCACGGGTATCGGGGTTATAATCGGTGGAATTTTAGGGGCAGTCTTGCTTTCAAAATTCAAAAACGACTGGCTTGCATATTTGTTTTCAGGAGTAATGCTAATTGCTGGAATTTATGCTGGATTTTTTTAAAATGATGGGTAACGCTATCGCTAAAAACGACAAAAAAGGTGTAAAATGAGTGGAATTATTAGGGTGTTATTATTAGGAGTTTTCGGTATAATCGGTGGTGTGTTAGGGGGTATGGGTATGGGTGGTGGAACGCTTTTAATCCCCTTGCTTACTATCTTTTTGTCGGTCAATCAAAAACTTGCTCAAAGCATAAATTTGCTCGCGTTTTTGCCTATGTCTATTATCGCGCTAATTATCCACGCAAAGAATAAAAAAATCGACTTAAAAAACTCGCTATATATGATTATTCCAGCGTTTTTATTTTCGATTTTAGGCGGGTATTTAGCAAGCGTTATAAAAAGTAAATTATTGCGAAAATTCTTTGGATATTTTCTCATTGCTTTGGCGTTTTTAAATGTTATTTTCACAATAAAAAGCAACAAAAAAGGAAAGAAGAAAAATTAGCAAAAGAGTAGTTTTTTTCTAATATTTTAGGGGCAAGTTGTGGGGGATGGGAAAAACGAGTAACAATTTTTGTGCAATTTGCATACCGTTTGCAAAGAGATAAAGCGATAAAAACTACTTTTTTAACTAAAAAAGCGTGTCCTTTTTGCAAAAAATGCGTTTGCTGTTAATGTATAATATAAAATGAGATGTGAAAATATAAAAATTTTGCACAAAAATAAAAACTATCTATTGAAGTGAGATTTGTTTTATGATATAATGTAGCCGTGGAATTTTTTCGTCTAAATTTTATAGGCAGGTGACATATGGAAAAAATAGCAATTATTGATTTAGGTTCAAACACAGCGCGTCTTTTAATAGTTGAAATATTAAACGACGGGCATTTCGTAATAATAGACCAATTAAAAGAAAGCCCAAGAATTGGGGAAGGTATGGAGCAAGACGGGTTCTTAAAACCGTCAAGAATTCGCGCGACGATTGAAACGCTTAAAACTTTTAAAAAGTTATGTGATTCATCTTCGGTTAGCAACGTTATCGCGCTTGCAACCGCAGCAGTTAGAAAGGCTAAAAATCAAAGAAGTTTTCTTGATGAAGTTTTCTCTGCAACGGGTATAAAATTACGCGTACTTTCCGCTGAAGACGAGGCGATTGGCGTTTATAAAGGCGTTATTAACACTATGGATATTCCTAAAGGAATAATTTTGGAAATCGGTGGTGGTTCGACTAAAATCGTTCAATATAATCGTAGAAATCTTTTAAACTTTGAAACTTTACCGTTTGGTGCTATCACTTTAACGGAAATGTTTGCTGGGCAAGGTTTAACTACCGAACAAGTTGCTCAAAAAGTGGAAGAATTCTTTACTGAAAAACTTTCTGAAATCGAGTGGCTTAAAGACGTTGACCCTGAAACGCAACTTATCGGCGTAGGTGGTTCGTTTAGAAACCTTTGCCGTATCACTAAACTTATGAAAAAGTATCCTTTGCGTACGATACATAACTATGTAGTTGAAGGGGAAGATTTTGACCACACTTACAGTTTATTAAAGAGCCTTGATATTGATAGAACTAAGCGCCTTAAAGGTATTTCAAGTGGTAGGGCAGACATTTTACCAAGTGCTTTCGCTGCTATTAACGCGTTTAAAAAGTTTGTTAACATTAACAATATCACTATTAGCGCAAGTGGTTTAAGAACGGGGCAATTATTTAACTATGCTCTTCCGTCAACCCTTGATAAACCTGTTTCTGACGTTTTAACTTACAGCCTTTTAACGCTTGTTGAAAAATACGGATGCGACTTAAAGCATACTGAAAACGTAGTTAATTTATCGATTCAACTCTTTAAACAGTTAAGAGTATTGCATAAATTCCCAAGACAATATTTAAGAATATTAAAGGTTGCCGCATACTTGCATGAATCCGGCAAATCTATTCAATACTACAACTATCAAAAACATAGTGGGTATATCATCTTAAATTCAACCTTATACGGTATAAGCCATCGCGACCTTGTTATGGCGTCGTTCGTAACGGCAAACACGGCTATTGAAGATATCAATCCGTTAGACTGGGCAAGATATTCTTGTTTTGTTAACGACGAAGATGCTGAAGCCGTTAAAAAGATGGGCATAATTTTAAGATTAGCCGAAGCGTTAGATAGAAGTGGCGTTGGTTCCGTTGCAAATATTAACTGTGATATTTTAGGCGATTCAGTTATTATGAAAACTGAAACGGTAGGGGACGCTACCCTTGAAAAAGCCGCTGCTAATGAAATTTCAGCCGACTTTAGAAGAGTGTTTAAGAAAAATTTAGAAATTCTTTAATAAGAAAACGCCGAGTTTTCGGCGTTTTTTAAAGCGTAATGATATGGATAAATCGTTTGTACTTGCATCTGCTTCGCCAAGGCGTAAAGAACTTTTGGAAAAAGCAGGTCAAACTTTTACTATTTTGCCGGCTGAAATAGACGAAACGGTAGATGATAATCTTTCGGCAAAGCAAGCAGTTAAACAAATAGCGCTTAAAAAAGGGCTTGCCGTTAGTAAACTTACTAATAAGCCGGTGCTTTCGGCTGATACCGTAGTGGTTTTTAACGGTGCTATTTTAGGCAAACCGACTTCAAAAACCGACGCGGAAAATATGCTTAAAAGTTTAAGTGGAAAAACTCACTCAGTTTTAACGGGGGTCGCGCTAATTTTCGGTGATAAAATAGTTAATGAGTGCGTTGAAACTTTAGTTACAATGAACGATTTATCGGATGAATTTATAAACGAATGGATTAGTTCAGGAAAAGCCTACGATAAAGCAGGCGCGTATGCCGTGCAAGACGGTGGGTTTGTTTCTAAATACGACGGCAGTTACACTAACATAGTGGGCTTGCCTATGGAAAAAATCGAAGAAATACTTAAGGAGTTTTCGTTATGGCAGTAGAAAAATTAGCTATTGATTTCGGAAATGCTGTTACAAAAATTTATAAATTAGGTTCGGGTATGGTTTTAGTCGAACCTACCGTTGCAGCCGTTTCTGCGCACGAAAATAAAACCAAAGTTATCGGTGTTGATGCTAAAAAACTAATGGGCAAAACTGGTGACGGTACAAAGATAATTTTTCCTGTTTCTGAGGGGGACGTTGTGTCGGAAAAAGTCGCAACGGGCATACTTTCGGGCTTTTTGAAAAAGATAGAATCGGGTGGAAAGTTTTTTGGCACGAAAGCGCTCGTGTCTGTTCCTTGTGGTGCTGACGGCGCGTTAATTAAAAAACTTGAAAGCGTTTTAAGTTCGGTTGGGATTAGTTCGGTAGACTTCGTTGAAGCGCCTATTTTATCGGCTATAGGTCAAAACCTTACTTTAACCGATTTTAGTCCTTACTTTATTATTGATATGGGCGCAGGCACGACTAATATAGCAGCCGTTTCGTTAGAAGGGGTTATCGCAGGCGTATCGGTTAATATTGGTGGTAATAATATAGATACGGCGCTTATTGATTTTATCGCTGACAATTACGGCTTACAAATCGGCGTTGCAACTGCTGAAAAAATTAAACTTAAAATAGGTAGTTTAGTTGAGTATGATTCACTTGCGACGGTTGTTAACGGTAGAGACGTTACTTCGGGCAAACCACGTTCTATTTCATTAAAAGCATCGGAGATTAAGGGGGTAGTTGAAAATTACTACGTTACCGTTGCTGATATTGCTATGAAAGTTTTAGCAAAGTTACCGCCTGAAGTTTCGGCTGAAATAAGACACTCAGGCATTTTCCTTTCGGGTGGTTCGGCATCAATTTACGGGCTTGAAGATTTTTATACTAAAAAGTTTGGTATGCAAGTTGCTATCGCTGAAAATCCACAAACGTCAATCGCGTTTGGTGGTGGCATGCTTATCGCTGACGCTAAAAAACTTAAAAAGTTAAAGTTAAAATGCGACTAATTCGCTAAAAAACAATACAAAACGACTTAAAAAGCCACTTAGCGTGGCTTTTTTTGCGCTAAAATTACGGTAAATATTTATCTTGGTGGAGTATGGCTCGTAAAATCGTTTTCACTTCGGGAAAGGGCGGGGTAGGTAAAACTACGCTCGTTTCTCAAATCGGTCGAAAATTAGCATCGCTTAACAATAGGGTTTTACTCGTTGATGCAGATTTTTCGCTTAACAACTTGGATTTAGCGCTTGGTGTTGAAAATTTCGTCGTGTACGACCTTTTTGACGTGTTAAGTGGGAATTGTCGAATTAGGCAAGCCTTTATTAAAGATAAGTACGAAAAAAATTTATATATTTTACCGTCAGATAAACTTTCGGCAAACTCGTCGTTTTCAGCGCAAAATATAAAAACTGCGCTACTTGGTGTTTCTAAACTGTTCGATTTTATACTTATTGATTCACCTGCTGGGATTGATAACGGTTTTAAGCGTGCCGTTTTATGCGCTGATGAGGCTGTCGTCGTTATAAATTCATCATTTGAAAGTTTGCGCGACGCTGATAAAGTTATAAATATTATTAAAAGTTATGATATAGATAAGGTTTCGTTAATACTAAACCGTGCGCGTGGGGATTTAATGATGTCGGGTTACGGCGTTTCGGCTGAAAACGTTAAAGATTTATTAAAATGTTCGCTTTTAGGGGTGGTGCCCGATTCTGATGCGCTTTTAACGCTTGATGGTAAAAAACTCTCTCGCTTATCAAGCGCAGACAAAGCGATTTCGATGATTTGTAACAAAATTTTAACAGGAAGGGGAGATATTTACGACCCGACTTTAAAATACAAAGGTTTTTTTGGTAGTATTAAAAGGAGTTTAAGAAAAAGTAATTAATATGGCGTTTAGAAAAAATAAAAAGAGTGAAGAATTTTTACGGCTTGAAAACTTAATAGAAAAAGATAGACTTGGCACGACTTGTGACTTTTCTACTCTTTTTAAAATAGATATCGAAAATTTATTTTCAGAATACTGTGAATTATCTGATAAACCCATCATTTCTCTTACGCGTGAAAAAGATACTTTTATTATTTCAGTTACTGTTAAAGCAAATAGAATTAAAACTTTCGCCGTTTCTAAAAATTAAAATTATGCTATTTTTCATATATATACAATAAAATTATAAAAATAATTGTATAAAACACCGTAATATATGGCATAAATTACAAAATATAAATTATCAAAACTTGATTATTTGATAAATAAATCAAAAGATTACAAAAGCCCGTGGTAAAACACGGGCTTTTTGTAGTTGTAAAATATCCTTAATAATTAATTTGGGGTATATTTTGCGCCGTTTATATATATTTCGTAAACGGCATCAGGGTAGTTTGTGGTATTAGTGCTAAACTTATATTCAATGTCACAATTAGTTGCATTGTTTTCGCTAGCGGTAATTTTTCCGCCAGAACTATATACGTAATATGCCGTAGGGCCACTTAAAGCACAACCCGTAACGGTTGCCTTGCCGTTAAAAGAAACTGCTACACAAGTTGCTGGGGCAGTAGAAACGATTACATTACCAACGGAAATACTAGAATTTTCAATGAGAGCTGTTGCGCGAGCGATTTCAAATGCCACACCATTAGAAACAACTGTGTTTAGATTACTGAAAGAGGCAATTCCAGCGCCAACTACTTGGAAACCAGCGAAAGAGGTGTAAGAACCACCAATTACGGTTACGTTAATGGTTGCATATTCGTCAACACCATTCATATTCATAACGAAACTATCATTGCCATTGTCAACGTAAGTTACGTCGTTAAGACGGATATCTACGTTATCAGCACCTTCTCTAACTTTGATGAACGCACCATTGTCAAGGTTACCAACGTAAGAACCACCGTTAATGGTTACGTCTACGTTTTGAACGTTACCAATGTTAACAAGACCGTATGCACCAACAACGATATCTTGAGCATTAGCCATATTGTTAATGGTTAATGAAGAGTAAGAAGTCATGTTGAACGGACGAGC